>DCIQ01000005.1:0-27891 GCA_002317435.1 Bacteroidales bacterium UBA1722
CAGGACGGATTCAACCCCATCTTCATGATGCTTGACTCCGGAGCCCGTGGTTCGAAAGAGCAGATCCGTCAGCTGTGCGGTATGCGCGGTCTGATGGCCAAGCCCCAGAAATCAGGTTCCACAGGTGCCGAGATTATCGAGAACCCTATCCTCGCCAACTTCAAGGAAGGTCTGTCAGTCCTCGAATACTTCATCTCCACCCACGGTGCCCGTAAAGGTCTGGCCGACACCGCCCTCAAGACGGCCGACGCAGGTTATCTGACCCGTCGTCTGGTCGATGTGTCGCACGATGTGATAATAAACGAAGAAGACTGCGGCACCCTCAGAGGTCTTGTGGCCACCGCCATAAAGAACAAGGATGAAATAGTGGAATCCCTCTATGACCGCATCCTCGGCCGCACGTCAGTCCACGACATCTACAATCCTCTCACCGGTGAGATGATTCTCCCCGCAGGGGAACAGATAACCGAAGATATCGCATCACAGATATCCAAACTGCCTATCGAACAGGTGGAGATACGTTCCGTTCTCACCTGCGAATCCAGAAAGGGAGTCTGCGCGAAATGCTACGGACGTAACCTCGCCACCGGCCGTATGGTCGAGAAGGGCGAAGTGGTCGGTGTCATCGCCGCACAGTCCATCGGAGAGCCTGGTACACAGCTGACACTGCGTACGTTCCACGTCGGAGGTACTGCATCCAGCAGCGCAGCCGAATCGGAGATCAAGGCCCGTTACGACGGCCGCCTCGAATTCGAGGAACTGCGTACCATCAAAGGTCTGGACAACGAAACGGGTGAAGAGGTCGATATCGTGGTAGGACGTACCGCAGAGATGAAGATAGCCGATATAAACACCGGCATCTCCCTCTCGCAGCACAATATCCCCTACGGTGCCAAACTCTTCAGGAACGACGGTGATGAAGTCCACAAAGGAGACATCATCTGCAAATGGGACCCCTACAACGCTGTCACCATCGCGGAGACCGCAGGTAAAGTGGTACTTGAAAACCTTGTCGAAGGTGTCACCTACAGGGACGAAGCCATCGATGAGTTCTCGATACACCGCGAAAAAGTCATCATCGAATCACGTGACCGTTCGAAGAGCCCTATCCTCAGGATTCTGGACAGCGAAGACAACGAACTCCGCCAGTACAACCTTCCTGTCGGCGCCCATCTTATGGTGGATGAAGGCGGAGAAGTGAAGGCCGGAGAAGTGCTCGTGAAAATACCTCGCGCCATCGGCAAGTCGGGCGATATCACGGGCGGTCTGCCGCGCGTGACTGAACTCTTCGAAGCACGTAATCCTTCCAATCCTGCCGTCGTGGCAGAGATTAACGGTGAGGTACTGATGGGCAAGGTGAAACGTGGTAACCGTGAAATCGTAATCCGTTCGAAGACCGGTGAAGAGAAGAGATACCTCGTTCCCCTCTCAAAACAGATTCTGGTCCAGGAAAACGACTACGTGCGTGCAGGCATGCCGCTTTCTGACGGTGCTGTATCCCCCAGCGACATACTCGCTATCAGCGGGCCTATCGCAGTACAGGAATACATCGTCAACGAAGTCCAGGAAGTATATCGTATGCAGGGTGTGAAGATAAACGACAAACACTTCGAAATCATCGTACGTCAGATGATGAGAAAGGTCGAAATCATCGATCCGGGCGACACTCGCTTCCTCCCCGAACAGCTTGTCGACAAATGGGATTTCATCGATGAAAATGATGAAATCTTCGACAAGAAGGTCGTTCAGGATGCCGGTGACTCCACAGAGCTGAAGCCCGGTCAGATCATCACCCTCCGCCGCCTGCGCGATGAGAACTCCACCCTGAAACGTCAGGACAAGAAACTCGTCCAGGCCCGCGACGCCGTGCCCGCCACATCGAACCAGATACTCCAGGGCATCACCCGTGCCGCATTGAGGACCAGCAGTTTCATGTCGGCCGCATCATTCCAGGAGACCACCAAGGTACTCAGCGATGCAGCCATCTATGGAAAGGTTGACACCCTCGAAGGATTGAAGGAGAACGTCATCTGCGGTCACCTCATCCCCGCCGGTACAGGTATGCGTGACTACGACAGACTGGTGGTAGCCTCTATGGATGACTATAAGAAGATGCTTGCCCGCCGCAAGGAAGAGCAGGGATTCTAGTCCATCCGTAAATATAAACTGAGAAACGGCTCCGGAATACTCCCGGAGCCGTTCTTTCTTATACCCGGAAAAACCGGAATTCAGAGCTGCAGATACGGATGCCACGAGCCATCCTCCAGTGAAGGAATCTCCAGAGAGGAGAGACGTCGCAAGGCATCAGCGGTGCCGGTGGAATAGAATACAGAACGTCCTGAGGGTAAGTCATTGCGCGTCAGCGCAGAAAGAACAGTACGGGTATGTCTGGCCACGGCAGGTGCAGGATTGACTATCCGCACGGAAGGTCCTGTCAGCGCCTTTATCCGCTCTTCCAGAAAAGGATAGTGGGTACATCCGAGGACTATGGCATCCGCACCGGCTTCGAGCATGGGGGACAGATATTTCTTCAAAAGAGGGGTGGCATCCGTCCCGTTCTCGACGGCCTCCACCAAACCCTCCCCCACCCTTTCTATCACCTTCACCCCGGATGCGAAGCGCTCGAGAGTATTATGATACTTCTCGGCTCTTAAGGTATTGGCCGTGGCCAGAACACCCACCACTCCGCTTTTAGAAGAGAGGGCCGCCGGTTTGATGGCAGGTTCCATCCCCACGAAGGGCATCTGCGGATATCTGGTTCTGAGAAGGTCGATGGCAGCCGCCGTGGCCGTATTGCAGGCGATTACGATGACATCGGCACCCTTACCTATCAGGAAGCGTGAAACGGCCTCAGCGCGCTCCTGAATCACTTCCTGCGGCTTTTCTCCATAGGGACAAAAAGCATTGTCCCCTACATACAGATAATCTTCCTCCGGCATCAGTCTTACCAACTCCCGCCAGACGGAAAGTCCCCCCGCACCGCTGTCATATACTCCGATCATCCGTATTACTCCTGAAATTCAGAGAGGTCTTCGGAAACGTAAGGTTCTTCCGCGAGAAACCACTCCTTGTACCTCATATAACCCCCGGCGTTCTTATGCGCCGCCGCCGTCACATTCTCAGAGCCCGACTTCACCTGTTTCGCGGGGATGCCGGCATAAACTCCCGGCTCGAGTTTGGAATTGCTGAGGACGACTGCGCCTGCGGCAATAATGCTGCCGTCAGCGATCTCAGCGTGGTCCATCAGGATGGCCCCCATCCCGACGAGGACATCATTTCCGACCTTGGCCCCGTGGATGACGGCATTGTGTCCTACGGACACGTCATCGCCTATCTCCACTGTTGAATTCTTATAAAGGGTATGGAGCACCGCCCCGTCCTGAATGTTCACCCTGTTCCCGAGACGGATGGGGTTCACATCACCGCGGAGGACACTTGAATACCAGATGCTGCAGTCGTCCCCGATTACCACATCCCCTACTATCACCGCATTTTCTGCGATAAAACAGTTCTTGCCTATTTTCGGCATTATGCCGTTGAGTGGTCTGATTATAGCCATTATGATAAATTATGTCACCGCGAATATAGCCAAATCCTGATGAAATTCAGCAACCGATGCACCATATCGGCATGCTCAGAACACAAAGAGAGGGATGACAAGCATCATCCCTCTCCATAACACAAGGTTCAGATCAAGGTTAGCGGCTACCGCCTGCCCACCAAACCTGCTCGGTATAAACATAGTCTCCGTTACCGAAGGCTGCCGCGACATTGGGGTTCGCGGAAACGTCATCCGTACCATAGGGGCAGCGAACAGGGAACTTGCCGGGATTGGCAAGTTCATAAACATCCTCACCCATAGCCTTCATCCTGCGGATGTCATTATATGTCTCGGTGGATTCGCCACTTGCACCCCACATGCCGATATACTTCTGAATCATAGTCTCCTTAAGAGCATTGGAGTTATAAAGAGAATCTACCTTGCTGTCGAAATATCGCTCAGCCACGGCGACGGTGGTGTCGGCAGGCTGGATGTCGATAGGTTCGATACCGCCATAGTTCATAACGGAAGGAGCGTTGATAGCTGCGGCCACGGTATTTTCGAAATTGATCATCGAAGCCACAACGGCTTTCTTCAGAGCATCTTTGGCATCACCCGTCTTCTCCATACGGACCAGTGCTTCAGCCTTGATGAACTGAAGTTCGTGATAACTGAGGAGCATGACAGATGCGGTCTGTGCGAAGAAAGCGGCATCGTATGAATACTCACCCTGAGACTGCACAGGACTCCCGTTGGGAGCGAGATACGCCTTGACAGCATCTTTATCCAGATGATTCCATCCACCGGAATGCCAGTATGCCCTGTCGATTCTGGGATCCTGACGGGCCGCCAGCTTATCATACATGCTCTGGCTGGATGAAATACCGTCACGGCTCCATTCGAAGTCGAAAGTAGGGTTGATATTGTTCGCATCATAGACATTGAATTCAGCCTGTTCCGATGCATCGGCGAAGGAAGCGTCCACATAATCGACTATCTTCTGGAGATCGCCGGCAGTGCCCGCACGCTTGAGAACACGCATCGCATATCTGGCCTTGAGTCCCTTTGCGAATTTAAGCCATGAAGCGGCCTTGCCTCCGTACAGGAAATCATAGCTGGCGAGGGTGTTCGAAGGATTCCCGTTCAGGAGAGTGATGGCTTCATCCAGAAGAGTGTTGATACTGGCGTATATCGACTCCTGTTTATCGAGTTCGGGTGTCATATGGTTAACGTAGTCACCGGTCTGGGAGAAAGGCGTATCTCCGAACATATCGGTCAGGATGGCAGCATTATAGGCGAGCATCACCTTGGCGACGGCCAGAGTCAGGTCATCACCTTCCTCGTCACCGCCTTCGGAACATTTCGCGACGACTATCTTGGCATTACGGATATTGGTATAGACGGTACCCCACACATTGTTGAAAGTGGTCGAGAGCTGTACTTCACCGCCGCGGGTCTCCGCATTATAAAGCTGATTGTGAGTTCCTACCCATTGTTCATTATAGGCACCCATATAAGTATTGAAATCACCGCCTACTACGTTCTGGGCCGTACTCATTATTATCTCGGGAACGAGAAAATTAGCGGTGGTATTGGTAGCGTGATTCACATCTTCGTTTATCTTGTCCATAAAATCTTCACAGGAAGACATCACAGATAAAGAGACAAACAGTACTGCTACTTTGGCAGTCATTGCAAATATATTTTTCATATCACCATTCAATTAAAATTTAAACGATAATCCACCACCGTAACTTGAAGTTCCCGGGAGAGAGAATCTCTCGAAACCACCGGACATATTGGTGTTACCTTGTGATACTTCAGGATCGAACCCGCCTTCAAGTGTGGTCCAGATAAGAATATTCCTTGCGAAGAGATTAATATCCAGTTTGAAGTTCTCTTTGGAGACTATAGGATAACTGATGGACAATTCACGAAGTTTGATGAACGAAGTGTCATAAATACCGGCTTCATCGATATCGTTGAGAGCAGAGAAGTAATTCTGTGCCTGGGAAGCAGGTATGACGATATCATTCTTGGTGCCGTCCTGTTTTACGGCAGGCCATTCGAAAATGAAACCGTCACCGCTTCTGAAATCGGCAGACTTCTGGCTGACACCATAGTAATCAGCCATATAAGGTGATCCACAGTACATCTGGCCGCCCTGTTTCCAATCGAACAAAGCACTGATGTTCAGTTTGTAGATTCTGAAGCCCATATTCATACCGAGCTGGAAATCGGGAGATACGGTACCTATCACCTTGGATTCGCCTATCTGGGGATATCCATCCTCGTCGACCACTATCTCTCCCTTGTCGTTACGCAGGAAGCTTGAACCATAGAGAACGGGATACTTGTCACCGATACCGGCACGAACCTGAGGAGTTACGAAACCTCCGAGGAAGATGCTTTCCACCCCTTCGGCCAGTTCATCGACATAGTTGTCGATCTTGGTGAAGTTGAAGCCGATGTTCCATTCGAAATTCTTCTTCTGGACGGGGATGAAGTTCATGGTGAGTTCGTGGGCGTTGGTATGCATCTTACCGCCGTTTGTAACCAGACTGCCGTAACCTGTAGAGCTGGACATAGGTACCGAGAAAATCTGGTCAACCACATTCTGACGTGAGAACGTATAAGTGGCGGTGATTCTTCCCTCGAAGAAACCGAGGTCGAGACCTGCTTCCCAGGACTTGGTGTTCTGAGGTTTCAGGTTGGGGTCATAAATAGTGGACGAAGGGGTATAGGCCACCACTCCGTTAAGAGGATAAGCCACGGGGGTTCCGCTGGAGAATCCTCCGCCATAACCGGGAACAGAATAGTATGACTGATAATAATGTCCCGCTTCACCTACTTCAGCATAAGAGGCCCTTATCTTTCCGAAGGTAAGAACGTCGTTCTTGAGAGCTTCAAGTTCCGTGAAGATGAAACCGGCAGATACGGAAGGATAGAAGAACGTCCTGTTGTTTCTCGGCATCGAAGATACCATATCCTGACGTCCGGTTACGTTGAGGAAGAGCATTCCTTTATAGTCTGCAGACAGGTTGATGAAATTACCGAGACTGTAATACTGGCCGCGGGAAGCGTAACCCTGGTACTGTGAAAGGTTGTTTACGTTGTTCCAGCCGGAGAAATTGAAATTGGATCCGTAGGTTTCTACGGTCTTGTTGGTGTTGTACACTATTTCATTACCCAGCAGAGCGTTGAAATTCCAGTTCTCATTTATCTTCCAGTTATAGACTACGGTGGCCAGTGAGTTGAGTTCATTGGTATTGTAGTTCCACTCATCTATCTCACCCTTTCCGTTCGAATGGCCGTATCCCCAGGTGTTCGCATAGTTGGTGCTGTATGAATCTATACCGACCTGATATTTGACGTCCAGAGTGTGCTTGCCGGAAGTGCCGAAATCAGTATTGTACTTGCCGTAGGCATTCCCGAAGAAACGCTGTGACTTCTCCTTGTGGGAGTTGTTCTCAGTGGCCCAGTAAGGGTTGTCGAACGAACCTCCACGATAGTTGACCTGTGTATAAGGGTCACCGGCAGCATGGTAGGGGATACCGGCCAGATCGTAGCTCGGGCAGGCATTATAGATGGTAGCTGTGATACCGTTGTTGGCTCCAGTGGACTTCTTCAGGTCAGAAGTTACGAAATTACCGGAAAATCCCATCGAGAAATGCTTGGACAACTGGGTATCGGCAGCCATTCTGGCATTGTAACGGTTGAGTCCCGTGTTGGGAACTATACCCTTCGTATTGGTGCTTCCCAGAGCGAAGATGATGCTCCCGATATCACCGTTCTTGGCGACGCTGAGTGAATTTCCGAAGGAAGTACCTGTCTGGAAGAAGTCACGTGTATTGTCGTATGCCTGCGGTGTGGCCCACGGGTCGAGACCGGCGGTAGCGCGCTGCTTAACGTAATACTGACCCTGATGCTTTCCGAACTCCTGTGTATAAGCGTTGTCAGTATTTCCTCCATAAGTGGGGTCATTGGCCAGTTCGGAGATCTTGGGACCCCAGGAGAGTGAAGACGTAGGAGAATACTTTCCGTTCGAGCCCTGAGCATACTCCTTCTGAAGTTTGGGATAAGTGGAGATTACGTCAGCGGAGAAGTTTGTCTTGAAAGAAACTTCGGCTCTGCCTTTTCTGGCTGACGAGCCTTTCTTCGTGGTGATGATGATGACACCGTTGCTGGCACGCATACCATAAAGCGCGGAAGCAGCCTGTCCCTTAAGGACATTGATGCTTTCGATGTCATTAGGGTCGATATCCAGAGAACGTGTGGCATAGTCGGAACCGGTCACGGAGTTTCCTGTACTGGCATCAGGTGTAGATGCCACAGGCATACCGTCAACTACATAAAGAGGAGTGTTGTTACCGTCAAACGATCTGGAACCGCGAATGGTAATCTTCGAAGATGCACCGGGCATACCTGATGACTGGGATATTTCGAGACCGGCCACCTTTCCCTGAAGGGCACTTCCGAGATCCGAACTTGCCGCCTTGACAAGCACGTCACCCTTGACATCCTGCACGGCATAACCGAGAGCCTTCTTCTCACGTGATATACCCATCGCAGTCACTACGACTTCATCAAGAAGTTGCTGGTCGGGCTTCAGGGCTATGTCAATATGACTCTTCCCGTCCACCGGAATCTCCTGTGATACGAAACCAAGGAAATTCACATCCAAGACACCGTCAGACGGAACAGTGATGGAGAAATTCCCCAACTCATCCGTCATCGCGTAAACGGTAGTGCTGCCCTGAAGAAGCACGGAAGCTCCTATGATGGGTTCACCGTTTGACGCATCTGAAACAGTACCTGTCACCTTGATGCCCTGTGCGAAAGCCGACACAGAAAACATCAGTAACATCGCTGTCAAGACAAATCTGATTTTTTTCATTTGGTTGATAAATTAAATTGATTGATAATATGTATATAAAAATGGTATTTCAAACAACTGGCATTTATTCCATTAAGCACCCCGGCGCGACTTCGGGAACGGAAGCCACAAAGGTGAGATATTTTTTTCAAGAATCCAAAACAATACTTACATTTTACAATGGCCCAGAAGATGTTTAAAATACGAAATATGGCATCTGTTTATGAATTATGTTTCAAATTGAAAGCAATACGGCACTCCATTGGCGCAAAATCAAATACCATAAAGAAAAAACAGTTAACATTTGACACTCAAAAAAAATTTGAGGCGGAGCCCCGAAAAAAAGAGAGCGGAACCGAAGGCCCGCTCTCTCAAAAAATCTTATGATGGAAAATTAATGAACATCTGTACGTTTATCCCACCAGAGCTGTTTTCCCCATACGTAGTGAACGGTACCTTCAGCGGCCTTTTCAACGTTTTCACGGTTATAGTTATACTGGTTCTGAGGATAAGGGAAACGGAAAGGAACGTCATTATGTTCAGTACCATATACACAGCGGGCACCGGGATACTGAGGAGTTACACCATCCTTCGCCTTGGCGGTATGGATATATGTAGGATATCCTGTACGACGGTAGAGTGACCATGCCTCGATGTTGTTCTTGAAGAGGGCTACCCACCATTCGAAATAGAGGGCAGAGTACTGGTCAGCTTCAGCAGCAGGCCATGCGCCTTTATCCGCAAGATAAGCACCTGCTTCAGCATCTGAAACTCCATTGAATTTCATTGAAGCTTTCACAGCGCATTTATATGCACTGTCAGCGGACATGCCGACTTTCCAGTTCTTCAGAGCAGCTTCACATCTGATGAAATAGGACTCGGAAGCATAGCACAGAACTGAGAAACCTTTGGGATTTTCCCTGTACAGAGCACCTATACGTGAAGTGACGGCAAGGTCAATCTGGTCCAATGCACCGTTCTCCATACCGCGGTATACGGTATCTTTGGGAGCAGGTTTGGCCAATGTCGCGATACGGGGGTCATTCTTGGCTTTCAGATGGTCGATGAATATCTGTGACATACCGTCATCATCGCGGGAAAGGAAATTGTCATACCAAGGTTCGTTGTAGGGTTTCGATCCCTGCCACCAGAAGAGAGCGTCACCGGATCCCGAATCGATGACAGGATACTTGGCTGCATCACCGAATATCTCTTCTACGGTCGCCTTGGCCAGGTCGGGCATTACATTCAGCAGATGCATGGCATAGCGGAGACGGAGCGAGTTGCAGTATCTCTGCCACATCTTGACATCACCTTTGAAATAGAAGTCACCGCTTCCAAGTGCATCAGTACCCAGTCCATTGTCGGCCCAATCGTGGGAAACCGCCTTCAAACTGTCGAGAAGTGCGGGGTAAAGATCCGATTCTTTATCGTAGGGGGTCTGAAGAATGCTTCCATCCTCGGGAGCACCTTTGAAAGCCTGTGTATAAGGGATGTCACCGTGACATTCAGCACAGATGAGCATCAGGTAAGTCTGCATAAGCCTGCTGACATTACGAATATTCCTGTTCGCATTGGGCTCGGCGGCCGTGCGGTTCAGGATATCCTGAAGCTGAACGTGTCCCCAATAAGATGCGAACCACCTGTTACCGTAAGTGTTGTTGGAAGGTGTATATCCGCTGTAGTCATTCAGATACTGTATTTCGGATACATAACCGGCCCACTGTGCGATATCGAGATTTGTGAGCCACTGGGATGCCGTACGCTGAAGCACATACGCCAACATATTGGTATATGGAGCTGTAGTGTATGCATCGGGGTCAGTATTGATTTCTTCGAACTTACTGGTACATCCGGTATGTGTGGTCAATACCAGTACAGAGAGAGTCAGAATTGTAAATATTTTTTTCATATTCTTGCCTCCTGATTAAAATGTTAAACCTAATTTGAGACCGAAACTGCGGCTGAAAGGAGTAGAGGCCTGTTCGAAGCCGATACCCTTACTGTTGGAAGCTACACCACCCGTTTCAGGGTCGATACGCATCGTATTGGATTTATGCACCCAAAGGAGAGCCAGGTTGTTACCGATGAGGGAGATATCACAACGTTTGATGAAACCGGCCTTTCTGAGCACCTTGGCAGGAAGCGTATAACCGATATGGGCTTCACGGAGTTTCAGGAACGAGCCGTCGAACACATATCTGTTGGCGATACCCTGGCTTTCGAAGAGTGTCTGGGCATCCGTCTTTACATTGTTCTCAACCCATTTGCCGCTGGCATCCTGAACTACGTAACGTTCGTTGTCGAATACCACATCCTTACCGAGGACTATCTCGCGTTCACGGATGCCGTTGGCGGCAGTGATGGAGGCCACACCGGCGGCATAAGCGTGGGATACGGTCTGAGACCAGATGTCACCACCGACACGGAGGTCGAGCAGGAATCCGAAGTTGATACCCTTGATGCTGAATTCATTATTCCAACCCATCAGGAACTTGGGAGTGACATTACCCATGACACCCGACGTGGTCTTCTTGGGAGTACCGCTCTTTTCGAGTTTGATGGCACCGATCTGCTCCTTGGTGGCGGTACCGGCAGCCACATCCTCTTCCGTGACATAAGTGTAGGCATCACCCACGAGAGCGCCCCACTGTTCACCCACTCTGGCCTGGGTGGCGATACCCCAAGTCCAACCTATGCCGTAGGTGGTCAGCAGAGGTTCACCGGTGGCGGGATCATTATACAGTTCCTTGACTTCGGATCTGTCTCTGGAGAAGTTCAGAGTGGATGTCCAGTTGAAACCTTCCTGATTACGGAAGATGTCGCCTCTGATGAGGATTTCGACACCGCGATTGTCGATACGGCCGGCATTTACAAGCATCGAGCTGAATCCGACTACGTTACTGGTGGTTACGGAAAGAATCTGGTCCTGGGTCTTCTTGAAGTAATATGCCGCGTCGATATACAGACGGTCATTGAAGAAACCGAGTTCCGTACCCACTTCCCAAGTGGTCACCATTTCAGGCCTCAGATTCAAGTTAGGATAAGTATAACTCTTGTACATCTGAGGAACATTATTGAATGAATTCCCCTCGGAATAGTAGTAATAACTGTTCCTGTAAGCGGAAGTGGCGGAACCTACCTGAGCGATACCTCCGCGAAGTTTCCACAATGAGAGGACATCATTCTTCTTCAGACCTTTGAAAGTCTCCGTTACAAGCCAGCTGAGGCTGACCGAAGGATAGAAGAATGACTGACGGATGGTGGAACTCCAGTCGTTACGGGCACTGGCATCGAGGTAGAGCATGCTGTTCCATCCGAGGGATACGTTTGCATATACGGAATTGGAACGTATATGCGAATGGTCCATAGAACAGGAAACGGAACCGTCAGCATTGGTTATGGTATATACACCGGGGATGACAAGAGCTGTGGCACCCATCATATTGAAGGAATACTGAGTGTCACGATAGTTGGCTCCGAGCACACCGGTGATGCTGAACTTATCCCAAGCCTTGTTGAATTTCGCCATGATATCGGCATCAAGAGCCTGGTTTCTGGTAAGTTCCTGTTCGAAACCACCGGAAGTCCAGTCCGAACGGTCCACATAGTGTTTCTCGAACGTGTCGGTATCATAGTAGTCGAAACCGGCGCGACCTTCGAATTCCAGCCAGTCGGTAGCCTTCACGATCAACGAACCCTTGCCATAGAAACGGTTACGTTTGTACGAGTTGGTGTTCATATTCACGGTGAAGTAAGGATTCATATGGTAAGCGTCGATCCAGTTATAGTAGGTGAAATTACCTGCCGCATCCTTCTGATCCCAGTTATCTCTGAGGGTCTTCATGTTCATCTGACGGGCGGACCAGGCTACGAGAGAGTTGATGGCATTTCCTCCGCCATAACCCTGGGCGAGGAGGTTATCGCTCTCGGTATGGGTAAAGTTCGCGGAGATGTCGAAACGAACCCATTTGTTCAGTTTCATCTGTGAATTCACCACTGCCGAATATCTCTTCTGGTCAGTGTTGGGAACGGTACCCTTCTGATCCCTGTAGGAGATGGAGGCACGTGTGGTGGCTTTCTCGGTATTGGCCTGGAAAGAAACTACGTGGTTCATGGTCAGACCTGTCTGGAAGAAGTCCTTTATGTTATTCGGACGGGATACCCAAGGAGCTTTCTCTCCATCGGAATCGTACTGAACCAACTGAAGACCTGCATCGAGTCTGGGACCCCAGGATTCATCCATACCGTCCATATTGGAATATTTTTCCGCGAATTCCTGATAAGTGAGTTCGGGATGATTCTTCTGCCAATAGTATTCGCTGGCATGCCAACCCTGACCGTAACTGTTCTGCAGTGTGGGTATGTTGGCCACGCGGTCGAGGGTGAGATTCATGTCGTATGATACGGAGATACCCTGAGCCGCACCCTTTCCGGACTTGGTGGTCACGAGGATAACGCCGTTACCTGCACGCATACCGTAGAGGGCGGCGGAACCTCCCTTGAGAACCGTGATGGACTCGATATCCTCGGGGTTGATATCGTTCAGACCCGAACCGTAGTCCACACCGTTGTAGGTATCGTCACCGGTACGCTGTGTGTCATTGGTGATGGGAACACCGTCGACCACGATGAGAGGCTGCTGGTCAGCTGACAGAGATGAGTTACCGCGGACCGATATGCGGGATGAAGCACCTACGGTACCACCGAAAGTGTTAACCTGCACACCTGCCACCTTACCGGTAAGGGCGCTGGTCACCGAGGGGCTTCCGGACTTGGTGAGTTCGTCGGCCTTGACTTCCTGAATGGCATAACCGAGAGCCTTCTTCTCACGGGTGAAACCCATGGCGGTCACGATGACTTCATCGAGGAGGTTGGCATCGGGAGACATGGCGACGTTAAGTTTCGCTCCGATTACGGTAAGCTCCTGTGTCTGCATTCCGATGAATGAAAATGTCAGAGAGACGGCATCGGCGGGAACATCGATGGTATAGAGACCATCCACGTCCGTCACGACGCCTATGGCAGTACCCGTAACGACTACGGATACTCCGGGCAGAGGCTGATTATCCTCAGTACTGGTGACCACACCGGATACTTTGATAGCCTTCTGAGCAAAAGCTGTCATCCCTATGAATGAAAGGAATGTCAGCACTAAAAAGAATCTTTTACCCATAAATAGTTTTTTATTGGTTAGTAATTTTTCGTCTACATGAACCACACACGGTTCATCCGGAACTGAATGCAGGTTAAAATTTTAGCGACAATTTCCGCAAAGATTACACTTTTTTAAATAACAAACAAGCACCGGAGCACATAATCAGCTATATGACAATATATTCACATCTTTAAAATCATAAGCGAACCGGATTATCAAAAGCCATTATCCTGAATAAAAACAAGGGATTCCCTTATGAATTTACACTTGCTCCATCCTTTTGCTTTCGATTTTTAAGATGCTCCGAAAAAGAACGCGACACACGCCTTTTCAATAAAAAATCCTATTTTTGTATCCGCCAAAAGAAAATTTCCAATGAAACAGAACATCGAAACCTTATGCGTGCAGGCCGGATGGGAACCGCGGAAAGGCGAATCCCGCCAGCAGCCGATTATCCAGAGCACCACCTTCAAATATGACACTTCTGACCAGATGGGCCGCCTGTTCGACCTCGAAGATGCAGGCTATTTCTATACCCGTCTCCAGAACCCGACCAATGACCGTGTCGCAGCCAAAATCGCCGCACTGGAAGGTGGAGTGGGGGCGATGCTCACCTCATCGGGACAGGCGGCGAATTTCTTCGCCTGCCTGAACATCTGTACCGCCGGAGACCATATGATAACCAGCACCTGCATCTACGGAGGGACATATAACCTGTTCGGAGTGACTCTCCCCAAGATGGGGATAGAAGTGACTTTCGTGGACCAGGAAGCCTCCGAGGAAGAATTGGAAAAGGCATTCAGGCCGAATACGAAACTGGTTTTCGGAGAGACCCTGTCGAATCCCGGCGTAAAAGTCCTCGACATAGAGAAATTCGCACGGCTGGCCCACGGCCACGGAGTGCCTCTTATCATAGACAACACATTCGCGACCCCCGTCAACTGCCGTCCTTTCGAATGGGGGGCCGACATAGTCACCCACTCCACTACCAAGTATATGGACGGTCACGGCACCACGGTAGGAGGCGTTATAGTGGACAGCGGCAATTTCGACTGGGAAGCCCACGCGGACAGATACCCCGGTCTCACGACACCCGATGAGTCATATCACGGACTGACTTACACCAAGAAATTCGGGAAACTGGCCTATATCACCAAGGCGACCTCCCAGCTGATGAGAGACCTGGGTTCCATACAGGCTCCCCAGAACGCCTTCTATCTGAATCTGGGTCTGCAGACGCTTCATCTGAGAATGCCCAGACACTGCGAGAATGCACTGAAAGTAGCACGTTTCCTGCACGACCATCCGCAGGTGGCGTGGGTGAACTATCCGGATCTGGAAGATGACAGCCAGCATGCACTCCAGCAGAAATACCTTCCGAATGGTTCCTGCGGCGTACTCGTGTTCGGCCTGAAGGGGGGACGCGAGTTCTCCATCAAGTTTATGGATAACCTGAAACTCATCTGCATCGCCACTCACGTGGCGGACTGCCACTCCTGTGTCCTCCATCCCGCCAGCCACACCCACCGCCAGCTGAGCGACGAACAGCTGCTGGAAGCCGGCATCGCTCCGGACCTTATCAGGATGAGCCTGGGCATCGAGAACGCCGATGAACTCATAGCTGACATCGCACAAGCCATAGAGGCAGCCGAAAAGTAAAAAAATGCCGCCGTGAAAATATCCTCACGGCGGCATTTTTTACTTATTGCCGAAGGCACGGATAATGCCTCCGAATGGAATCATCAGATGATACCCTGTTCCAGCATGGCCTGGGCCACCTTCATGAAACCTGCGATATTCGCACCCTTCACGTAGTCGATGTGACCGTCGCTCTGAGTTCCGAATTTGACACAAGCCTCGTGGATACTGCTCATGATATAATGGAGTTTGGCATCCACCTCCGCACCTGACCATCCGAGATGGGCGGCATTCTGGGTCATCTCCAGACCGGAAGTGGCCACTCCGCCGGCATTCACGGCCTTGCCGGGAGCGAAAAGGATTCCGGCTGACTGGAAAGTATGGATAGCTTCGGGAGTACAACCCATATTGGAAACTTCGCAGCAGCACCAGGTGCCGTTGGCTATCAGTTCTTTCGCATCATCACCGTTCAGCTCATTCTGGAATGCGCAGGGAAGTGCGATGTCACACTTCACGCTCCAGGCCTTCTTGCCGGCCACGAACGAAGCCTGTCCGGGGAACTTGTCAGCCATATCCTGAACCTTATTACGATTCGAGGCCCGCATCACGAGCATATAATCTATCATCTCCTTATTGATACCGCCGGGTATATGGCATACACCGTCGGGACCCGAGATGGCTATGACCTTCGCACCGAGTTCGGTAGCCTTGGTACAGGCGCCCCAAGCCACGTTCCCGAAACCGGAGATGGCCACTGTCTTGCCCTTTATATCCTTCCCCGCCGTGTTCAGCACGTGCTGGGTGAAATAGAGGGCACCGAAGCCGGTCGCCTCGGGACGGAGGATGGAGCCTCCCCAAGTCATCCCTTTTCCGGTCAGGACACCAGTGTTATATTCACGGGCGAGTTTCTTGTACATTCCGTACAGATAACCTATTTCACGACCTCCGACACCTACGTCACCGGCAGGAATATCCTGATCGGGACCTATGCAGCGCCACAGTTCATACATGAAAGCCTGGCAGAAACGCATTATCTCGGCATCGGATTTTCCGACCGGGTCGAAATCCGAACCGCCCTTGCCGCCTCCCATGGGAAGTGTGGTGAGAGCATTCTTGAAAGTCTGTTCGAAACCGAGGAATTTCAGCATCGAAGGGGTGACTGCCTTATGAAAGCGGAGACCTCCCTTATAAGGACCGATGGCACTGTTGAACTGCACACGATAACCGAGATTCGTCTGAACCTCTCCCTTATCGTCCACCCAGGTAACTCTGAACGTAAAGATACGGTCAGGTTCCACGATTCTCTCGACGATTTTCGCCTTTTCGAATTCGGGGTGCTGATTATACACCTCTTCGATGGATTCGAGCACTTCGCGGACAGCCTGCAGATACTCTTTCTCACCGGGGTATTTGACCTCAAGGCGAGCCATTATTTCAGATGTTTTCATAACATGAAATTAAATGAATTTATAAATTTATTTTACCTCCCAGGTCGCACCGCTGTGAAGCAGCTGGTCCATGGTATGAATTGGAGAATGTTCGCTGACATCGATTACCTGGTCCCTGACATTGTCATCATAAGTCTTGTCCGGAACATCACGGATGACTCCGAGGGCGACAGGATATTCGGGATATTTCATATCTATCAGCATACTGTGGATACCCATGCTCTGAGTATGCGCGTCATGAACGAGAAGATCCTTCTCGGTAATGCCGTTCTCGCCCAGAGTGACCACTTTTATGCGATGATTTTCATCGAGCATAAGCCCTTTGTCCCTGTTCTTCCCGAAAACCATAGGCTGTCCCTGACGGAGGACGATGGTTCTGTCGGCCATCACCTCCTTATCGGAGATTTCCTTATGTGAACCGTCATTGTAGATGACGCAGTTACACAACATCTCGGTGACGGAAGTGCCGTCATGCTTGGCTGACGCCACGAAAATCTCCTGATTAAGGGCGATCTCCTTATCGATGCTGCGGGCGAAGAATGTACCGCGGGCTCCCATCACCAGAGCACCCGGATTGAAGGGATGTTCCACCGTACCGTAGGGAGAAGTTTTGGTAATCTTTCCCAGAGGGGATGTAGGTGAATATTGTCCTTTGGTCAAACCGTAGATACGGTTATTGAAGAGGACTATGTTGATGTCTATATTCCTGCGGATGGCGTGAATGAAATGGTTGCCTCCGATGGCCAGAGCATCACCGTCACCGGTAGCCTGCCAGATGGACAGCGTGGGATTGGCCACTTTCATACCTGTCGATATGGCTGTGGCACGTCCGTGGATACTGTGGAAGCCATAAGTATTCATATAATAGGGAAGACGGGACGAACATCCGATACCTGATACGAATACGAAACGTTCCATCGTATAGTTGAGATCTTCGGCCACCTGAGGAAGAGCCCTCTGAAGTGAGGCGAGTACGGAATGGTCACCGCAGCCGGGACACCATCTTACTTCCTGATTACTTTTAAAATCCTGAGCAGTGTATTTCATGTCTTGTTCCTCCATTTTTAAAGTATCTCATTCACGGCATCCGTCACATCCTTCACGATGAAAGGCTGGCCCTGAACCTTATTGAGCTGATAATAATTGAATTTCTGGTGCTTGGCACGCAGGTAGTCGGCGAACTGACCGCTGTTGAGTTCGCACACTATTATCTTCTTGAAACGTGAGAAGACTTCTTCGGTATTCTTCGGAAGCGGATTGATATAATCGAAATGTGCCAGAGACACGCTCTTTCCCTGCTTGTGGAATTCCTTCACCGCCGTATACAGATGGCCGAACGTACCGCCCCATCCCACTATGAGGACTTCCCCTTCCTTCTCTCCGATCACTTCGAGTTCGGGAATATCTTCAGCGCAGAGCGCCACTTTCCGGGCTCTCTCATCCACCATCATCTGATGGTTCTGAGGATCGGAAGATATGACTCCGGCGTGGTTCTTCTCCAGACCTCCTACCCTGTGTTCAAGTCCCACCTTTCCGGGAAGAGCCCATTTGCGCACCAAAGTCTTCGGGTCCCTCTCGAAAGGCTGGAATTTGCCTTCACAACTTTCGATAAACGGAGGATGAATCTCCGGAAGGTCTTTCATGGAAGGAATCTTCCAGGGCTCCGAGCCGTTCCCGAGAAATCCTTCGGTAAGCAGAATCACCGGCATCATATGCTCCATAGCGAATTTACCGGCATAGAATGCCTTTTCGAAACAGTCCGAGGGAGAGTGGGCCGCCATCACCATGATGGGACATTCTCCGTTACGGCCGTAAAGAGCCTGACTCAGGTCTGTCTGCTCCGTCTTGGTAGGAATACCGGTGGACGGGCCGCTTCTCTGCACATCGACCAACACGAGAGGAAGTTCGGTTATCATCGCCAGACCGAGAGCCTCGGACTTGAGTGAAAGTCCGGGACCGGAAGTGGTGGTGACAGCGAAATTCCCTGCGTAGGCCGCTCCTATGGCAGTACATATACCGGCTATCTCGTCCTCGCACTGGAGAGTTTTGGCACCAAGATATTTATGAACGGCCAATTCTTCGAGAATGGCAGTGGCGGGGGTGATGGGATAGGAACCGCAGAAGAGGGGGACACCCGACTTCTCGGATGCGGCAAGCAGTCCCCAGGCCGTAGCCTGATTACCGTTGATATTACGATATGTGCCCTTCTCCAGATTCGCGGGTTTCACCACGTACGTATTGGGGATGGCGTGGATGTTGGAGGCATAATTGAAACCGTCCTTCAGGACTTTCTTATTTATGTCGATGAACTGGGGTTTCTTCTTGAATTTCTTCTCGAGATATGCGAAAGTATGGTCCATCTCACGATTGAACATGAAATAGCACATTCCGAGAGTGAACATGTTCTTGCACCTGACGATGGACTTGTTGTCCAGGCCGCTGTCCTTGAGACTTTCCTTGGTCAGTTCGGTGATGGGAGCCACCACGATGTGACGGTCGTCAAGTTTCAGTTCTTCGATGGGATTCATCGTCTTGAAACCTGCCCTGACGATGTTTTTCTCGTCGAAGGCATTATCGTCGAGAATGATGGTCGCCGTCGGCTTGGCCCATTTCGCATTCGCCATCAGGGCGGCCGGATTCATGGCCACGAGCACATCACAGAAGTCACCCGGAGTGTTTATCTCCACGGCTCCTATGTGCACCTGGAAACCCGAAACGCCGGATACCGTACCCTGAGGCGCACGTATCTCGGCCGGATAGTCCGGGAAAGTGGAAAGTTCGTTTCCGAAAAGGGCGGAGGAATCAGCGAACAGTGTACCGGTCAGCTGCATCCCGTCTCCGGAGTCCCCTGCGAAACGGATTACGACATCTTCAATATCAATTACTTTGTGTTGCATTATTACGGATTGAATTGGTTATATTCTACAAATATATACATAAAATCTCATCTTTGGCCAATTGGCAATCCTTAAAAAACCACTTGGACTTTTGAAATATCTTTTTGGGTTATTTTCCCATTCCGCCGCTTCATCCCGCACCTTCGCTACCCGGCGAACGGACTAAAAAAAGCCGGCCGAAAAATCGGCCGGCTGAAAATCAACGTCACTGTGCAGACTGAAGGCTACTGCTGACGGAGCACCTTGTCCAGGGGAACATTGAGCGCCTTCTTCACGTCGTCGGTCACATCCACGCTCTGAGTAGCGCTGATGTAAGGTATCGAAGAAGACGATGTATCGAAGATATATGTGAAACCTCCGTTCTTTCCGATGGTCGTCACAGCCTCATTCGCCTTTACATAGATGGGGCGGAGGAGTTCCTGCTGTTTGGCCTGCATCTCCTGCTGGGCATTCTGCTGAAAAGTCTGGATACGCTGCTCAAGTTCGCCTATCTCCTGCTGTTTGGCCTGAAGGACAGCCGCTGTCCAGTTGGCGCTCATCTGCTGGTAATTGTTCACTTTCGTATAATATTCCTGCTGCATGGAATCCATAGTCTCCTGAAGATCCTTCTGATATCTTTCCATAGTAGCGAGGGCCGAATCCATATCAGCTGTCAGATAGATTACTTCCTGAAGATTCAGATGACCGAATTTGTAGTTCTGAGCCGAAGATGCTGCGGCTGTGACTGCCAAAAGGGTGATTGCAAAAACAATTTTTTTCATTTCTGATTTGTATTTATTGATTTGATATTTTAGAATTGTTGTCCTATCAGGAAGTGGAAGTTGGAACCGCCCTGATTCTTTCCGCCGACAGGGTCGAATCCGTATCCCCAGTCCACACCCAGCAGACCGATCATAGGAAGCATGATTCTGACACCGACTCCAGCGGATCTCTTGATGGAGAACGGATTGAAGTCCGCTATATCTTCCCAGCAGTTACCTCCTTCCAGAAAAGCGAGCACGAAGATGGTGGACTGCGGCTGGAGCACTACAGGATACCTGAGTTCCATGGTGAACTTGTCATAAACATGACCCACATACACACCGTTGGCGTTTTGAGGCGTGAGGGAATAGTTCTCGTAACCTCTCAAAGCGATAATCTCAGCTCCGTAAGTGTTATAACCCGACATACCGTCACCGCCGACCTGATATCCTTCGAAAGGAGAATAACCCCACTTCTTGTTATAATATCCCAGATATCCGAACTGTGCACGGGACATCAGCACGAGGTCTCCTATAAGTTTTACATATACCGCTCCCTTGAAGGTCCATTTATGATATTCGATCCATCTGTAATGCTCCCTGTCGGACATCTGGCTGTAATCTATGTTCCTGTCTCTGAAGAGGGAATACGGAGGTGTCAGCTGGAGGGACATCAGGAATTCCGATCCCTGACGCGGATAGATGGCCTGGTCCGTGGAGTTGCGGTTCAGGGCGACGGTATAACTGAGGTTATGTGACTTGCCGGTGGAGTAAAGGAAGTTGTACCCCCAATTCTGCAGCTCGTATGTCTGCCAGCTCAACTGATGGGAGAGAGTGAAATAGTTGTCGGGCCATTTCAGGCGGTTACCAAGTCCCATGGCAAACCCGTAAACGGAGAACCACTGGTCAGGATTCTGGTAGTAATAATAGGAGTTGGTCTGTACCGAATAGTAACCCGACAAGTTGAATGAGGTAGGTTTCTTTCCGAACAGCCAGGGCTCGGAGAAACTGATGGAAGCGTTCGTGTAATAGGTGCCATTGGTCTGGAAACGGAGGGACAACTGCTGGGCATCTCCGAGAGGAACAGGTCTCCAGGCCTTTTTCTTGAATACCCTTCTTATGGAAAAGTTGTTGAAGCTGATACCCACGGTACCTACGAACGAGTTGCCGCCCCATCCTCCGGAAAGTTCGAACTGACTGTTCGGCTTTTCTGACACGTTATATGTTATGTCCACCGTATTGTTCAGCTGATTAGGAACGACAGAGAATCCACGGGAAGGGTCTGAAGCATATTCCGGGTCGAAGTGTCCCATCGAGGCGATCTCGCGGATGGAACGTTCGAGATAGGACTGATTATAAAGGTATCCGGGCTTCGTGAAGACCTGTCTCCGCACCACCCTCTCATTGGTTACGTTGTTACCCGTAATGATGATACGGTTGAACGTGGCAGGCTTCCCTTCCACTATCCTCATCTCCACGTCCACCGAGTCACCGACGATGGCCGTCTCCACGGGCACCACGGAGAAGAAGAGGTATCCCCTGTCACGGTACTGCGAGGCGACATCCATATTCTGTTTCTTGGGGTCTCCCTGGAGACGCTTCTCCATAGTGACCACATCATAGACATCTCCTTTCTTGATGCCGAGTATCTGATTCAAGGTCTCGGAAGCATACACCGAGTTCCCGGTCCAGGTCACATTCCTGAAATAATATTTCTGTCCCTCCTCGAAGTAGAAATCTATGCCGAGGCGGTTTGGCTTCACATAGTATATGGAATCCCTCAGGAGACGTGCGTCGCGGTAACCGGCTTCATTGAAAGCGTCTATCAGTCCTTCCTTGTCGCTGTCATAATCCTTTTCACTGAATTTCTTCGATTTGAAGAAGTTCATCAGACGGGCGTCACGGGTCTTGTCCATCCCCTTCATCAGTTTCTTGTCCGCGACATGGTCGTTACCGATGAATCTTATGGTCTTGATTTTTATCTTCTGTCCCCTGTCGATGTCGAAAGTGACCCTCACGGCATTCTTTACCAGGGTGTCGCGTTCCTGAAGCACATTGACCTCGGCATTTATGAATCCTTTCTCCTTATAGTAGTTCTTTATGACGTTGACCGAAGAGCGGATGACATAATCGGAAAGTTCGCCGCCCCTGCGCAGATTCAGTTTTTCCTTCAGGTCGGTCTGTTCCGAATTCTTTATGCCGCGATATGACCATCTGGAGACTCGGGGACGTTCCTGAAGCCTCAGAACGAAGAAGGCGGTGTCACGATTCGCAGAGAGACTGTCTATTTCAAGGGATACGCTGGAAAAGAATCTCTGGGCCCATATTCTCTTGACTATGGAAGCCGTCTGATCGCTCGGAACGGTGATCTCATTTCCTTCCTGAAGTCCAGTAAGCGATATTATCTGACTGGCACCCAAATATTTGATCCCGTCGACACGAACCCCTCCCACGATGTATTTCTGTGGTCTTCCATAATTTACGGGCACCTCTGCCTTACCAGGTTCCTGTTCCGAACCACCTGACTGCGCCAGACAAACGGATACCGGAAGGAACAGCATCAGTGAAAATATAGACAATAACCTTCTGAACAACATCCTTGGGTATATCATTTCTTAACAAATTGCAAATATAGGAAAAATGAAAAAATAACTAGGGAATCACATTAAAAATAACTTGGTGAAGATTCAAGAAAGACCTCCCGATACAGATTTCTTTCACTCCTCCTCCATCTGCGCCTCTGTCTTTCCGAACCTTCTCTGCCGCCGGGCATAGTTCTCCAGAGCAGCTGCGAACTCCGCTCTACGAAAATCAGGCCAAAGAGTATCGGTGAAATAAAATTCCGTATATGCGCACTGCCAGAGCATGTAGTTGCTGATACGTTCTTCTCCGCTGGTGCGGATCATCAGATCCGGGTCCGGAATTCCTGCAGTACTGAGATATGAGGAGAAAGCGTCACCGTCCAGCCCGGTGTCCGCCTGTCCCGAAACCACATCCGCGGCATACCTGCGGGCCGCCTGCAGGATATCCCACTTCCCGCTGTAGCTGAGCATCACGATGAGTGTGAGCCCCGTATTGTTTTCCGTCTCTTTCTCCGCTTCTTCTATGTCCCGGAGAAGTTCCGGAGGAAGCGAGTCCCTGTCCCCTATGACACGGAATCTTATGTTGTTCTTCTGAAAAGCGGGACGTTCATTCAGTACGGATCTGCCCATCAGAGCCATCAGTCCGGAGACCTCATCCGAAGGTCTGTTCCAGTTTTCGGTAGAGAAGGCATACAGGGAAAGATACCTGATGCCTGCCTGTGCCGCATATTCAGTGATATCCCGCACGCTTTCCACTCCCTCCAGATGGCCGCGGAACCGTTCGAGGCCACGTGCCTGCGCCCACCGTCCGTTTCCGTCCATTATGACGGTCACATGTCCGGGCAGTATATTGGATTTGATCATAATCGATTATGGTTATTCATTACCGGCATTGCGCTTGTCCTGTCCCCACAGCAGTTTTTCCCGGAGCGCGTTCAGGAAGTTCGATTCCGACAGGACGGCGCATCTTACCGGGAAGGGGGCCTTCCTCACCTTGATGACATCTGTATCATCGACACTGAACTGTCTGTTGTCCAGAGTGACATAGGACTTCCCCAGCTTGGCGTTGATCTTCAGCTCCAGCTCGGAATCACCGGAAGCAATAAGCGGCCGGACATTGAGGTTATGGGGAGCGATGGGGGCGATGATAAGAATGTCGGAACCCGGCATCGCTATGGGACCGCCTATGCTGAGCGAATATGCGGTGGAGCCTGTGGCGGTGGAGATGACGAGCCCGTCGGCCCAGTAGGTGGGCAGAAGCGTTCCGTCGATACTCAGTTTCACCCCGAGCATGTGGGGGTCCATCCTCTGTATCGAAACTTCATTGACGGCGTACGGGTACAGATTCTTCGGCAGTCCGGCACAGGAGACCTCCAGCAGTGTCCGTTCCTCTATCCTGTATTCTCCGGCGAAGAGTCTGTCCAGACATCCGTTGTCCCCGTCCTCCGACACTACGGCAGTGGTGAGGAATCCGAGCCTTCCGAAATTTATCCCCGCCACCGGTATGCGCCGGTCCCGCACGAAAGTAAGGGATTTCAAGAACGTCCCGTCCCCTCCGAGCGCCACGAACAGATCCACATCCCCCGGCAGATCCTCACAGGATGTGAATATTCCGCCTAACGGCAATATCCCCAGATTCCCTTCTTCGGCGAAAAGCGAAATCAGGGCATCCCGAAGCGGTGCATACCAGCACACCTCCACCCCGGAGCGTCTTATGGCGTCGAGCAGTATTCTGAGTCTGGGCTTCCAAAGGAATATAGCCTTCCGGCTGATGATGGCTACTTTCATAGACTATAAATCGAACGGCAAATTTAGTAATCATTTAAAAATAACTTGGTAATCTTTATGATTCTTTACCAACTTATTTTTTACTGCCTACTTAGAAAAAATATATCGCGACAAAATTTTGATACTTGAACTATTTGCTCTACCTTCGCGGCGGATGAAGGTGTGGTGTCCGTCCTGCGACGGCGCCGATAATAGGGAATCCGGTGCGAATCCGGAACTGTACCCGTAGCTGTGAATTCCGTTGGGACATTTTCTCCCGCTTCCGGTCATCTTGGCCACTGTCTTACGATGGGAAGGCGCCGGAAGGGAATGAGTCAGAAGACCTGCCTCCTCCTATGTTTAACCGGTCACCCCCGGGTAAGGAGTGCCAAGTGTTTTATAGATGCCGTTTATCTTTTCTATCATGGATCAGGTCCGTCCGTCGTGTCTTTCACGGCGATTTGCCGTATTGTCATTATGTTTCGCAATAGTCCTCCCGACCCGCACGGCAGCCGCCCAGGACACGCTTGACGTCTCGGTAATAAGCGCCGAACGCCTCCCGTCCTCCACCCTCCAGTCGTCTCCGATGCAGGTGATGGACCGGGACGCTGCCCGAAGGCTCGGTCTGGACGAACTCCATGAAGCGGTCCGGACCTTCACGGGGGTGCAGATAAAAGATTACGGAGGCATCGGCGGCATAAAAACCGTATCGGTACGAAGCCTCGGTGCCCAGCATACCGCAGTAATCTACGACGGCGTGGCTGTCTCCGACGCACAGAACGGGCAGATAGACATCGGGCGTTTCACTATGGACAATATTTCCATGGTGTCCCTTTCCATCGGAGGCTCGGATGACATCTTCAAGAGCGCACGCTCCTTCTCCGGTGCCGGTGTACTCAGCATCACCAGTTCCGCCCCGTATTTCAGCGACGGCACCTCCACCCGTCTCTCCGCCTCCCTGAAAACCACCTCCTACGATCTCTCCGACGCCGCTTCATACAGCTGGGAGCCCTCCCTGAACTGGCAGCAGAGGCTCTCGCGCCGGTGGTCCATGACACTGAACGGTGACTGGCTCCGCTCTCTGGGCGAATACCCCTTCACCCTGACCAATGCCGCCACGGTCACCAGAGAGAAACGCACCAACACCGACGTAAACACCCTGCGCACCGAAGTGAACATCTTCGGAGAAAACCTCCGCCACGGCAGGCTCCACCTGAAAGGAAGCTACCTCGACTCCGAGAGGGGACTTCCCGGAAGCGTAATCCTCTACAACCCCGTTTCGAACGAACGACTTGCGGAACGCAACGGATTCTTCCAGGGAGCCTATGAGGCCTCCATCTCCTCCCGGTGGGCCCTGCAGGCCAGATTGAAATACGACTACGCCTACGACAGATACCACGACGAGCAGGAATACTACCCAGGAGGTGAAATCACCGACGAATACACCAGGCACGAATTATACGCCTCCGTCACGGGAAAATATTGCCCTTCAGGGCTGTTCACATTCACCCTTTCGGATGATGCCTTCGGCAATACCCTCGACGAGACCATCCCCGACGCCGTGCGTCCCGTCAGGTTCACGAACCTCACCTCCCTGGCCGGGCAGTTCCGTTCGCCGAGACTTACCGTGACCGCCTCGGCGCTGGCCACATACGTCACCGAACGGCTCCGCGAGGAGTCTCTCTCGCGGGAGGCGGCACCGGACAGATTCCGCCTCTCCCCCGCCGTCAGCCTGAGCTGGAAGATTCTCTCCGAACACGATTTCCGCCTGCGGGCCTCCTGTCAGGACATCTTCCGGAACCCCACGTTCAACGATTTGTATTATGCCCGTGTGGGCAATAAGGACCTCCGCCCGGAGAGGGCCCGCCAGATAAATCTCGGACTCACCTGGAACGAAAGCCCGACCGAAGGCATAATCGGGAGATTTTCCTGCACCATAGACGGATACTATAACAAGGTCGAGGACAAAATCGTGGCCCGCCCCACTCTTTTCATCTGGAAGATGAGGAACATCGGGGAAGTGGAGATTCTGGGATGCGACGTGTCCCTCTCCGGAACGTTCACCCTCCCGCAGGCGATGTCACTGGAAGTCACCGGAGCTTACACTTACCAGCATGCCGTGGACGTCACACAGCCCGGCTCGAAAACCTACGGGGACCAGATCCCCTATACTCCGCGGCACAGCGGGAACGCCTCCCTCTCCTGGCTGAACCGATGGATAAATATCAGTTATCTGCTCAGCGGCGTCAGCGAACGGTGGTCGATGGACCAGAATACGGATGACAACCGCCTCGAGCCATATCTGGAACACTCCGTCACCCTCCACAGGCAGTTTTCTTTCAGGAAAGCGCCTCTGAGGCTGAACGTTTCAGCCGAATGCAGGAACCTCACCGATGAACAATACGAAATAATCCAGTACTACCCGATGCCCGGACGCAGCTGGAGGCTGAATCTCAAACTGACATTTTAACCAACACCATGAAAAGAAATATATTATTCCTGCTGGCAGCTATGACTCTCACGTCCGCCTGCAGCGACAACGACAAGAAAAAACCGGATGTCCCCGACACCACCGGCATCTACATCCTCAACAGCGGAAACTACTATTCCAATGACGCCTCACTGGTATCATACGATCCCTCCGCCGGAACCGTCTCTTCCGATATAATCTCCGCCAGAAACGGAAAACAGCTCGGAGACGTGGCGAACGACATCATCATCTACGGCTCCAAAATGTACATAGCAGTCACCAATTCCGCAGTAATCTTCGTATGCGACCTGGAAGGGAACATCCTCCGGGAGCTCAAGGAAGGGACCCCGCGCCGTCTCTGTGCGGAGGGAGGAAAAGTTTATGTCACTCTGTTCGAAGGATATG
Organism: Bacteroidales bacterium UBA1722; assembly: GCA_002317435.1. GTDB lineage: Bacteria > Bacteroidota > Bacteroidia > Bacteroidales > UBA932 > Minthomonas. The sequence continues at coordinate 27,523 of DCIQ01000005.1, forward strand.
CCGCGGAAGTGGACACCGCGACATATTCCGTCAGGAAAGTACAGGTGGGAGCGAATCCCGAAGGCATCGCCTGCTCCGGAGGAAAGCTCTATGTGGCCGACTCCTTCGGTTACGACACATCCGGGACATACGGAACCACGGTCTCGGTTCTGGACAGAAGCACCTTCACATTCCTGAAGGACATAACCGTCCTGAACAACCCGCAGACCCTGCACACAGCCACCGACGGCACCATCTACCTCATCTGCTGGGGAAACTATGCCGACATCCCCGCATCCCTCCAGAAGATAAACCCGGCCACGGATAACGTCACCACCGTCCCGGACGTACACCCCACCGATATGGTGATAACCGGAGACGACACGGCAT
>DCIQ01000005.1:27963-29088 GCA_002317435.1 Bacteroidales bacterium UBA1722
TATGACCTGAAGAGCGACACCGTCACGGGTGAATTCGTCTCATCCGAAGACATTCCGAACGGATACAGCCTCAGCTACGACTCCGCCTCCGAACTGCTGTATATCGGCAGCTCAGACTACAGCAGCACCGGAGAGATGTACATAGTCACCCCCTCAGGCACCATCCTGAATCATTTTGACACCGGAGGGATGAATCCCATATCCGTCGTATTCCGCCGCTGATGAAGAACTTTTTTGTTTTTGTTTTGTGTTCCGCATCTCTTTTCCCGGCTGCATCCTGCCGATGCGGCCGGGTGAGCGATGCCCGGGACTGCACGGCGGACACATTGCGCTACGCGCAATACCTTCGGATCACCCCGATGGAAAACTTCACCCGGGCGGATGTCCTCGACCCGTGGCACGAGGGGGAGATACTCAAGCGGTACGTCCTCGTGCCCGACAGCCTCCCGGCCGTCCCTCCGCATACGGAAGGGACCGTAATCCGCACACCTGTAAAAAGCATGGTGCTCTTCTCGGGAGTACACGCCTCATTGATGGAGGAACTGGGGTGCACTGAGATGGTCAGAGGCGTATGCGAAGCGGAATATGTAACGGCGGAATATGTACGGGAAGGACTTCGTGACAGAAGTGTCGCCGACCTGGGAGATGCATTCACCCCGGACATAGAACGGATAATAGACATCGCACCGGACATCATAATCGCTTCACCGTTCGAAAACAGCGGATTCGGCACGGCTGAAAAAACCGGAATCCCCATCGTGGAAGCAGCGGACTACATGGAAAGAGTCCCTCTGGGACGCACGGAGTGGATCCGCTTCTTCGCCCTGCTCACGGGAAAGGAGGATACGGCAGACTCCCTGTTCCGCAGTACGGAAGAACGATATGAGACTCTGAGGCAGATGGCGGAAGCCGCTGACAGCCGCCCTTCGGTCATCGCCGAGAGAAAATACGGAGGGAGCTGGGGCATCGCCGGGCGGGACAGTTATATGGCACGGATGTACCGGGATGCCGGGGCACACTACATTTTCGACTATGTCCCGGGGACCGGAAGCGTCAGGATGTCTTTCGAGGAAGTCTTCGAAAAAGGACTGCACGCCGACTTCTGGCTTCTGAAATATGCCTCGG
>DCIQ01000005.1:29190-33386 GCA_002317435.1 Bacteroidales bacterium UBA1722
CTGACCAGCTCATACTACGATGACATCATCCTCCATCCCGACAGGATACTGGAGTCACTTATCGGGATATTCCATCCGGAAATACCTCTTCCTGACGGAGAAAGATACGGATACTTCGAGCCGCTCGGGGAATAGATGAAAATCATGTCCGGAAGAGGATTATTCAAAAACTCGGATGTCACCCCTGTTGAAGAGAGCGGGTGCGATGCCGGAGGAGATGAGTTCTTCGGGGGTTCCGGTGTGGAGGGGGCCGTCTCCTCCCAGCAGCCACCAGCGGTCGGCATACCGGCGGGCGAGGTCCACGTCGTGGGTCGATATCAGGATGCTCTTGTCAGAGTCGTGGGCCAGACGGCTCAGCAGAAGCATCATCTCTTCTTTGGAGGAGATGTCCAGAAAGGCCGTAGGTTCATCCATAAGAATGACAGGACACTCCTGAGAAAGTGCCTTGGCGATCATCACTTTCTGGCGCTCTCCGTCTGACAGGCCACCGACATCCCTCGAAGCGAAATCCGCCATACCTACCATCTTGAGAGAACTGCGGACCACTTCCATATCTCTCACGGAAAGATGACCGAAATACCCCGTGTAGGGATATCTGCCCAGAGAGACCACCTCTTCCACTGAAAGTCCATGTCCGGTGGATCGGTCAGTCATAACCACCGCTATCAGGGTCGAAAGGTCCTTCCTGCCGTATTCGGCCAGACTCTTCCCTTCAAGAAGCACTTCTCCGTCGAGAGGGTCCTGAAATCCGCATATCGTCCTCAGGAGAGTGGACTTCCCGGCACCGTTCAACCCGAGCAGACAAGTCATTTCTCCTGTGCGGAGAACGGCGGAGAGGCCGCTGCCCACCAGATGGTCCCCGGTGCGTCCCATCCTGTACCCGACGGAGAGGTCTTTTAATTCAAGTACGGTAGCCATCAGTTGAAATAATGCAGATTTCTGCGGTTCATTATTACATATATTATCACCGGCGCCCCTATTATGGGAGTCACGGCATTGAGAGGGAGCACTGTGCCTCCTATCGGTATGGCGGTAAGGATATTGCACGTGAGTGCGACGGCAGATCCGGTAAGAACGGTCATCGGGAGCAGATGCCTGTGGTCGGAGGTGCCGTACAACAGGCGGGCTATGTGCGGCACAGCAAGCCCTATGAATGAGACAGGTCCGCAGAACGCGGTCACTGAAGCAGTGAGCAGTCCCGCACTCAGAAAAATTAGAGTCCTCGTACTGCGCAGGTTCACCCCCAGATTCGCCGCATAGGAATTACCCAGAAGCAGGGCGTTGAGGGGTTTCATCAGAAGCAGGGAGAGGATTATCCCCGCTGTGACGGTCCCGCAGAACCATGGCAGCTTCTCCGCCGACACGGACGTGAAATCTCCCATCCCCCACATCACGTATTGATGAACCTGATCGGCGGCGGCCGTCCAGTTGAGAATGGTGATCGCGGAAGATGCCAGATATCCTATCATTATACCTATGATGAGAAGCATGACGGCATTGTTCAGCCGGTTCGAGAAATAAATGATGACAGCCAGTATCGCGGCGGCTCCCGCGAAAGCGGCAGTTATGACAGCCATATATCCGCCGGCATTCATGCCGAATCCCGTGACACCGCCTCCGCAGAGCATCACCAGAGCCACCCCGAGATTCGCCCCGTCACTCACCCCCAGGATGGAAGGACCGGCCAGAGGATTTCTGAAAAGTGTCTGGAGCATCAGACCGCTCACGGCCAGAGCGGCACCGGAGAGACAGGCAGTAACGGTCTGGGGCCATCTGGACTCCAGGACTATGATATTCCAGGCAGGATTAGATGACGCGCCTCCCAGCAGGATACGGAATACTTCTCCCAATGGGATATTCACCGAACCCACCGCCAGTGACACCAGCAGGAGGAGCATTACGGATGCTCCGCAGATAATATATTTCACTCCCCTAGCCCGCATTATTCAGGACTTCTTCAGGTGTTTTATCGTTTCTTCAACTCTGTCACGGATTATTCCGGAACGTTCCTCCACCTGTTTCCTGACACTGTCCACCATCGGACGGATAGCGTGGATAAGCCCGCATATATATCGGAACAGGATTATGTTCACCAGCGTGATGACTATGATGAGTTCGAGTATCATCTTCTGCCGTATGGAATCTTCCGCCACGAATTCGTCGGAATCTTTCTCCACAGATGACATTATCCTGGTGTATGTGATTTTCGATGAGGGGAACTTGTCCACCACGAGACCTTCTTTCAGGTACACCGCCCCACCGTTCGAGCGGCACAGGCTGATAAGTGTCTTGTAGTCGCAGAAAGCGGTGAAGACCGAGATTTGCTGCACCAGAGAAGAATCACATCTCTCTGAAAGATGATTCAGATAATCACTGCCAGGCATCAGTATCATGGTCCCGACTCCTGAGAGTTCCAACATGGAAGCCGTCTCAACTATCTGGAGAAGATCTTCTTCGGAGATATCATCAGGTTCATACAGGGTGAAGAGGAGCAGAGGTTCTTTCTCCTCCACTATCATATCCGTAAGATATGTTCCGTCGAAGGCGGAAACGGCGAAATCGAAAGCATGGGCAGGGAACTCAGTCCCGCTGCCCTGACGCACTTCGACGAATGACCATGTGGTGTCGGGTATCTCTGAAAGGGTGAATTCTCTCCGCACTCCGTCTTTTTCGTAAACATATACGTCCGGGGATTTCTTCATGGCATCCATATTCTCCAACAGTTTGAATGAGATGTCAGTTCCTTCACGAAAATCACCGAAGTCCTTCAGAGGGAGATTGTTCAATGCATATACCGACAGGATGACCGCCGCCATGGCGTGCAGTCCCAGATATGTCCATTCCGTTACGGGACCGGCCGTATGGCGGAATCTCTTCCGGAACAGGAACACGGGAATTATCAGAGCCAGCAGAATCAGATTCTTGAAGAATGTCTGGGAGTTGGTAAGGTGAATCGCTTCGCCGAAACATCCGCAGTCGTCTATGGGGCTGTAGCGGTAAAGTATATATGTGATGACGGTGAAGAAAACCATCATCGCCAGAGCCACCCAAGATATGACTCGCATCCTTACCCGAAGCAGCACCCCGATACCTGTTACGAATTCCAGGACAGAGAGGAAGATGCCGAGAGCATCCGATGCAGGGATGAGGAACTGGAGGTGGAACACTTTCAGGTATTCCGTCATTATCAGTCCCGTCCCGACGGGATCCACCATCTTCAGAGCTCCGGAACAGATGAAAGTCAGTCCGAAGATGAGGCGGCAGAAGAAAAATATTACCCTGTATATCCGATCCATCATGATGACATTCCGTTAATTCTTTCAACCGATGACGGATTTGAGCTTTTCGAAAATGGCATCGGGAGGGAGCATCCTTCCGTCTTCCGACGAGCAGTCCACCCTGATGAATCCCGAATCCAGTTCAGTCTGTTTCAAATAGACTTCGCGCACCCGTTTCTGGAATTCAATGTCGGCCTCGTGGATATCCTCCTTACCGTGAAGATACTCCCGGTCGTCCCCCCTTCTGACATCTTTCAGTTTACTGTCCACGAAAGAGAGCGGGACATCGAGAAATATGTTCATGTCCGGTACGGGTATCCCGAACTGCCTGTATTCGGTATCGAATATCCAGTCCCGAAGTTCTGACGCCTCCACGGGGTCTTTCACTTTCGCACACTGATACGCTATGTTCGAATATACATAACGGTCGAACAGGACAGTATCACCTGCTTCAAGCCATTCCCTCACCTGCGCCGCAGCCGCTCTGCGGTCTTCTGCGAAAAGCAGGGCCACAAGCATCGGGTGAACGGCTTCATTGGTTCCGAAATCCCCTCTCAGGAATCGGGATATCAGTTCACCCGATACCGGAGCGTCATATCTCGGGAAGTGTATATATCTCAGCGCCCCTCCGCACTTCTGCGAAAGATACTCCCTGACTTTCTTCACCTGCGTGGACTTTCCGGAGCCGTCCAGACCTTCTATTACTATCAGCATGATTTATTAATTTTGCATCACGTTCGAAACGCAAATTTAGTCAAGATTACTATGAAAATCAAATTGATGGGTATCGTCAACTGCACGGACGATTCGTTTTACGAGGCATCCGCGACTCTCGGCAGGGAGGGTGCGATGCAGGAACTCGTCGAGTCACATATAGGAGCCGGAGCGGACATCATCGATTTCGGAGCCTGTTCCACA
>DCIQ01000005.1:33475-42483 GCA_002317435.1 Bacteroidales bacterium UBA1722
TCCGGACACACCTTTCTCTGTAGACACCTTCCATTCAGAGGTAATCCGCAGAGTTTATGATTCCTTCGGCCCGTTTATGGTAAACGATATTTCGGCGGGAAGACTCGATGAGGCGATGCTGCCACTGGTCGGCCGCCTCGGCCTCAGATATGTGGCGATGCACAGTCGCGGCACACCCGAAACGATGCAGAGTATGTGTGAGTATGAGAACGTGACCGATGACATCTGCCATTTCTTCCGCGAATTCGCGGTACAGGCTGAAGATGCAGGGATAAAAGACTGGATAGCCGACCCGGGATTCGGTTTCGCGAAGACGATACCCCAGAATCTGGAAATGCTCGAAAACATCGACCGTTTCGCACTCCCCGGCCACGACCTTCTGATAGGCATCAGCAGAAAAAGCTTTCTTTACCGGCCTCTCGGGCTCACCCCCGAAGAAGCCCTCCCCGCCACCACCGAAGCCCATACGAAAATACTGAATATTCTCAGCGGGAAGGTCCCCCATCCTCTGACAGTATGGCTCAGGGTTCATGACATCGCCCCGGCTGCGGGAATCAGAGAATACGATATAGTAAAAATATTTACACATCGTTGAAACATGTAAAGAAAATCGAATTTTCTTGCTATATTCAGCCCAACGTGTAAAGAATCCTTGTTTTTTTTAATATATTTGTCTGAGATAACAAATGACATGTACGATATTCCATCACTTCCATTCTCATACGAGGTTGAGACAAAAAGGGTACTGAAGCAGGTTGCAAAGTCTTCTCGAGCACTTGCTGAATTAAAAGGCGCGGTGCTTTCTATGCCTAATACCTCAATTTTAATAAGCACCCTCTCTCTTCAGGAAGCAAAGGATAGTTCAGCTGTAGAAAGCATCATTACGACACACGATGAACTCTATCGTGCGACAATATCAAGTGCCAATGTTATTTCTCCAGCAGCAAAAGAGGTGCGAGATTATTCTAATGCCCTGATATATGGCTATGAACAGGTGACTAAAAGAGGGCTTCTCACAAATAACGACATTATCGAAGTATACCGTAAGATTAAACATAATGATGCAGGATTTCGAAATACCCCAGGAACCACTCTAAAAAATGATCTGACTGGCGAAATTGTGTATCAGCCGCCTCAAAAATACGAGGACATCGTGTCTTATATGTCCAATTTGGAAAAGTTTATCAACGATGCGGAACTCTCGGATTATGACCCGCTCGTCAAGATGTGTATCATTCATCACCAGTTTGAGAGCATTCATCCATTCTCTGATGGAAACGGAAGAACGGGCAGGGTCGTCAATATCCTTTATCTGGTCCTTACCCAATTATTGGATATACCGGTTCTATATCTGAGCCGTTTTATTATTAAGAATAAGGCTGAATATTACTATTGGCTTCAGGCGGTAAGAGATGATAGTTCAAATTGGGAGAACTGGATTCTGTTTTTGCTTAAAGGAATGGAAGAAACGGCAAACGAAACGATCAGACTCGTTCTTGATATTAAAGACCTTATGATGGAATATAAACACCTTATCCGAGAGAAACTTCCTAAGGTGTATTCGCAGGACCTTCTCAACAATTTGTTTATGCACCCTTATACCAAGATAGAGTTTGTCTCGGGAGAGTTACAAGTATCCAGACCTACCGCTACTTCTTACTTAAATCAACTTACGTCTTTAGGGATCATTGAAAAGGTCAAGATGGGAAGAGACAACATTTTCATTAACACCAAGCTTTTCAATCTCTTGATGAATGCTTTCCATTACGAACAGAGCGCAGAAAATTACAGAAAGATCGTAACTGACTAATCTTTCTGCTGCCCGAAGAAATACAGTTTTCTGCAAGAGATTGCAGATGATAAAGTTGGCAGGTGCAGTCTAGCCGACTGGCTGTCCGCATCAGGCAGCATCAATTCCCATCCGCCTGTTTAGGCTTGGTATTGACCACGTTCATCGCCCTGTCGGGCCCTACCGAGACGAATGTCTCCACCGCCTTGATGGCCCGCGGCAGGGCCTCATCTATCTCCGGCTTCTCTTCGGGAGTCCATTTCCCAAGAACGAAATCCACCTGCGAACCGAAGCCGAAGTGGGAGCCTATGCCGATGCGCAGACGGCACCACTGGTCGGTCCCCAGCATATCGGTAATGTTCTGCAGACCGTTATGCCCTCCGGCACTCCCGCGCTTCCGCATACGGAGCATCCCCGGCGGAAGTGCCATATCATCGGAGATGACCAGAAGGTTTTCGAGCGGAATCTTGAGTTTCTGCACCCAGTAGTTGACAGCTTTCCCGCTGAGATTCATATAGGTGGAAGGCTTGAGAAGTGTCAGGACATGTCCCCTGTAGCGGATTTCCGCCACGTCACCGTATCTCTGGGTGGTAAAAGAAACATTGGACGTCTGAGCCCAGACGTCCAATGTAGAGAACCCTATATTATGTCTGGTGCCGATATACTCGTAACCGATGTTACCGAGACCGACTATAAGATAGTTCATAAGAAAATCAGCAAGACTGAAATGATCTTCAGGATTACTTATTCGGCTTTATCTTCACTGGCAGCCGCCTCGGAGTTACGTGTAGCGCGTACGGCGCAGATAACGGTACCCTTAGGACTTACGATCTGAACGTTTTCATAGTTCAGGTCCCCGGCGGAAATCTGCTTCCCTATCTTCAGGGAAGTGATGTCGATGGTGAGGTCATCGGGAAGATTGGCCATCAGAGCCGATACGCGGAGTTTGCGGACTCCCTGATAGAATTTGCCACCGGCCTTTACACCTTCGGCATTACCCGTAATCACGAGGGGAACGTCGATTACGATGGGCTTCTTATCATCCACTGCGAGGAAATCAACGTGGAGACAAGCATCGGTTACGGGATGGAACTGAAGTTCGTGGATGATGGCCAGATGGGATTCGCCCTCGATGTCGAGGTTGACGATGTGGCTGTACGGAGTGTGGGTCAGAGCCATGAGAGCCTTGGCTTCCACCGTGAAAATCTGATTCTGTGTTCCGTTTCCGTAAAGGTTGCAGGGCACGAGACCTGCCTTTCTGAGATTCTTGACATCGGATTTCTTACCGACTGTCCTCTTGGTGGCTTTTAAAACGATCTGTTTCATAAGTGTGTTGTTAAAAATGTGTTACTCAGTCCGGTATCATCCGGACCCCATGGCACCAAAAAACCTTAGGCTTTTTAGGATGACCCGGCACGCGGCCGACGGAGATGAAAACACCCGCGCCGGAGCCCCCGAATCATTACTTATGGGGCGGCAAAAGTAGTCAAATTTTACTATATTCCAAACATTTGGATTACATTTGCCTATTCAAAACAAACATACCATTTATGCTTACATCCATCACCCCCATAGACGGCAGATACTATTCAAAAGTGGAAAATCTGTCAGAATACTATTCCGAATTCGCACTCATAAGATACAGGATCCGCGTGGAAGTGGAATATTTCATCGCCTTATGCTCCATGCCTCTTCCCCAGCTGGAAGACTTCGACCGCTCCCTCTTCGACCGTCTGCGCGAACTCTACAGGGATATAACCCCGGAAGAGGCCCGGCGGGTAAAAGATATAGAGAAGGTCACGAACCATGATGTCAAGGCCATCGAATATTACATAAAGGAGCAGATGGACCTGCTCGGAATTCCGGAGCGTCATAAGAATTTCGTCCATTTCGGACTCACCTCCCAGGACATAAACAACACTTCCATCCCCCTCTCCCTGATGGAAGGCATCCAGGATGTATATATCCCCGAACTGCAGCAGGTTCTGAATACCCTGACCGATATGTCCCACGAGTGGAAAGCCGTCCCGATGATGGCCCACACCCACGGACAGCCCGCCTCCCCCACACGTCTGGGAAAGGAATTCAAAGTCTATGTGGTCCGTCTCCGCGAGCAGCTCAAAACCCTCCAGTCCGTTCCCTTCACGGCCAAGTTCGGCGGAGCTACAGGTAATCTGAACGCCCACTACGCAGCCTATCCCGACATCGACTGGAACGCCTTCGCCACCTCGTTCGTGGAAGACACCCTCGGACTCAAGAGGTCCTATCCCACCACACAGATAGAGCATTACGACCAGATAGCCGCCCTGTTCGACGCCATGCGCCGAATCAACACGATTCTCATCGATCTCTGCAGGGACATCTGGACATACATATCGATGGAGTATTTCAAGCAGAAGATAAAGGCAGGCGAGGTGGGCAGTTCCGCCATGCCCCATAAGGTGAATCCCATAGATTTCGAGAATGCCGAAGGCAATTTCGGGATGGCTGACGCCGTCTGCACTTTCCTCTCGATGAAGCTCCCCATCTCCCGCATGCAGCGCGACCTTACCGACTCCACCGTCCTCAGAAACGTGGGCGTCCCCATCGCACACTCCATCATCGCCCTCAAATCTCTCGGAAAGGGACTGGGCAAACTGATTCTCAATGAGTCCAAGCTTCAGGAAGATCTCGAAAACAACTGGGCCGTAGTGGCCGAAGCCATCCAGACCATCCTCCGCCGCGAAGGATATCCGAACCCCTACGAAACCCTGAAAGCGCTCACCCGCACGGGAGGCGCCGTCTCCCGCGAGACCATCTCCGAATTCATCGGCACCCTCGAAGTCTCCGATGCCGTAAAGGAAGAACTCCGCGCCATCTCCCCGATGAACTACACCGGCAAATAATCAAATACCCCTATCCCCTATGAGAAAAACAGCATTCCTGATCTTTTGCCTCACGGCAATATTCTCCTCCGCACCGATGTACGGGCAGCAGCCCGGCGTGTGCTACGACGAGTGGTTCACCCCTGACCGTCTCCGCATCGACCTGGTCCTCTCCGGTAACGCGCAGCATCAGGAAATCGCCTTGAGCGCCCTGGTCCACGAATGCGGATGGTCCGGTCCGAAGACCTCCCTCACCGACCCTTTCCGTTACGGGGAATATTTCTATGAGCTCCGCTCGGGAGAGACGGTGCTCTTCTCCCGCGGGTTCTGCACCCTGTTTCAGGAATGGCTCTCCACCGAGGAGGCCAAGACCGTGACCCGTGCATTCACCAACTGCATCTGGACTCCTTTCCCGAAACGCCCCTGCGAACTGGTAATCTCCCACAGAAACTGGAATACCGGCGAATTCGAAGAGACGTTCCATTACACCATAGACCCTTCGAAGAAGAGTATAAGCCACGAGAAGGAAAACTTCTGGGAAGTGGTGAAGGTACAGGACAGCGGGGATACGGAGGAGAAGGTGGATCTGTTGTTCATTGCCGAAGGCTATACTCTGGAAGAGATGCCCAAGTTCATTTCGGACGTGAAACGGATGACCGAAGCCATGTTCCTGCTCGAACCGTACAGGAGCCACCGGCCGGATTTCAACGTTTGGGCTGTCAAATCCGTCTCCGAAGAGTCGGGGACCGACATCCCGAATCAGGACATCTGGAGGAACACTGTCCTGAATTCATCGTTCTATACCTTCGAAGAGGACAGGTATCTTACTGCCCCGGACCACCTGAGCGTGGCGAGAGCAGCTTCCGGTGCACCTTTCGACGCCTTGTTCGTGCTGGTGAATTCACAGAAATACGGCGGAGGGGGCATCTATAACTTCTACTCCCTCACTACGGTGGACAACCGCTGGACCGAAGAGGTTCTGATTCACGAATTCGGACACAGTTTCGCCGGGCTGGGGGACGAATACTACACCCCGGGAGCGATGGATGAGATGTATAACAAGAAAGTGGAGCCGTGGGAGCCGAACATCACCACTCTGGTGGATTTCGGCTCCAAATGGAAAGACCTGCTCACTCCCGGTGTCCAGATACCCACTCCCGCAGTGGAGGCCAATATGAACGTGGTGGGAGTGTTCGAAGGGGCCGGATACCAGAGCAAGGGCATCTACCGCCCCGTGATGGACTGCAGGATGAGGGTAAACCAGTGTGAAGGCTTCTGCCCCGTCTGCCGGAGAGTCATCGAAAGGATGATCGACTTCTGGTGCGGGAGAAAAGTCACCGAATAGGACCATGCCCTTCACCATGAATGAAAGAGCCGACCCAGCCGGGCCGGCTTTTTCATTTGGTCCGAAGAGACGGATTATCTCAGAGCTCCTCCATCAGCTTGTCGAGGTCGCGGCGCTCCTTCTTGGTGGGGCGGCCGGTGCCGCGGTCGCGTTTTACGAAGATGGTTTCGAAGGGGGCGTTGAGTTTCTCAAGTTCCTCCGCGGGGGTGATGTCCTCGGCATAGGTGGGGACGTTTTTGGCGCCTTGCCTATTGCCGACAGGCATAATCACTCTCCACTGATAGTGGATGCTCCCCTTGCGGACGGAGACTATGTCCCCCTCCTTTATCTCCTTGGAAGCCTTGGCCTCCTGACCGTTCACCTCCACCTTGCCGCTCCGGCAGGCGTCGGTGGCTTCCGTGCGGGTCTTGTAAACCCGGATGGACCATAGGAATTTATCTACACGTTCCATTCTCGGGGAGGATTATTCTTCGACGTAACCGTCCTTCTCCTCAGGTTTGCGGGTGTACATCTCCAGCACCCTGGTGCCTGCGGCGTCACCTCTGAGACAGAATTCCTTCATCGCGGCGGGGACGAGCATCCACTCTCCCTTCCTGATGGTATATCCTTCCTTATCTTCCAGAGCGTTCACTATGGTGGCCGCTCCTTCCACGCAATAGTATATTATGAAACTCTCGTAACGGTCGGGATATACACGGCGGGGATTCCCGAGATCCAGCAGATTCACCGTGAAATAATCATTGTCGGCCAGACTGTCGGACGAACCGGCGGGGACGAAATACTTCTTCTCGTCATATTTCCTGTAATTGATGCAGTCGAAGGCCAGATCCAGATGCATCGGACGTGCCGTCTCGGGATTATGCTCACGACCCCAGTCATAGATGCGGTAAGTGGCATCGGAAAGTTCCTGCACCTCGGCTATCACCAGACCGCCTCCGGCGGAGTGGACGATGCCCGCCTCCACGAAGAAGAAATCACCTTTATGCGGATGCATCACATTCAGCACTTCCTCCACGGTCTCGTCCTTGCATCTCTGATAGAACTCGTTCGGGTCCACGTCCCTGTTGAAACCCATATAGACCACCGCGTCGGGGTCGGCGTCCAGAACATACCACGCCTCGGTCTTCCCGTTGCAGTTATGACGGTCGAATGCGGTGTCGTCATCGGGATGCACCTGCACGGACAGCCTGTCCTGAATGTTCAAAAGTTTTATCAGGAGAGGAAACTCGTTTCCGAAACGTTTGAAATGGTCATCCCCCACTATCTCATCCATATAGGTCTCGATTACATCATAGAGACGGTTGTTCTCCAGAAAACCGTTGGCGATGACCGAACTGTCATCCTCGAAACCGGCGATCTCCCAGCTTTCGCCGATGAGTTTTTCCGCATCAAAAGGCTTGTTGAAATCGCGGACCAGACTGTGTCCGCCCCATACTTTCTCCTTCCCCGAAGGAATGAATTTCAAGGGATAGAGATTATTCTTCTTTTCTGACATATTGTGAATTGTTTGTTTCGGGTTTTGGAAGATACTTGTTCAGGAACAGCACGTTGGCGAAGACGAACAGGGCGACGCAGAGCGCTGCGCACAGCCAGTACATATCCTTGTCAGGGAAGATGTCGTACAACGATTCGTTCGAAGAGACAGTCTCGCTGAAGTTTTCGAGCAGGACGGCGGTGCCGTTATTCACGAAATGGAGGAATATCGTGGCCTTCAGGGAACCGGTACGATAATAAATCCATCCGAAGTAAACGCCCATCAGGAAGGCGGGAATCCCCTGCCAGGGATTCAGATGCATCACGGCGAATATCAATGCCGACCAGAGAATGGCAGGCCAGGGGCTCGCATAATGCCTGAGAAGGCCGCGGCAGATAACACCCCTGCAGACCGTCTCCTCCAGGACAGGAGCCATAATCCCTACCGTGAGAAACGACCAGAACAGACTGTTTCCGCCGGTCACACTCTTCATCAGGTCGGTAAACCACTCCGGGGCGGGCATCCACAGGTTCAGCGGATCGGTGAACATGAAAAATGCATAGACGGATATCGCCAGGACTATGAAGAACTCTATGGGGTGCAGACGGCCGAAGTCATTTCTGTCCAGAACTGCGGGTGCCGGAGAACCGGTTATTTCATATTCCCGTTCAGCCGACCGTCCTTTCCTGTATATGTATACGAAAGGGAATACGAACGTCAGCACATACGGGAGGAAAAGATTTACGAATGAGGAGTCCTTAAAAAAGTGTATCAGCGGCAGAGCCAGCAGTGAAGCGGCGAGCTGTCCTCCGACAGTAAGCAACAGTATCAGCCAGCACTGTCCTATGGTCGGGAAAAAAAATCTGAAACGTCTGAGCATATCCATTATTTTTGGCAAAGATAGGGAGAAATAACATATCTTTGTGTCATGCAGGAAAAAGATAAAGACATCGGGAGGTGGGAGAAAATCCGCCGGAACATCTACTTCAGGATATTCACAAATAAATACCTGATAGTGACCGTGGTGTTTCTCGTAATCGGTTTTCTCGACCCCAACGGCATCATCTCCCTGCTCAGGAACAGGAACGAGATAGCCCTTCAGGAAGCATCCATCAGGAAATATCGGCGGGACATAAATGAAATCGGAGAGAGAATCGAAGGGATGTCCACCAAAAGGGATTCCGTGGAGAAATTCGCCAGGGAGGAGTACTACTATCACAGCGAGGACGAAGACATATTCATAATGAAATAACACTGATTTACAAACATTTAATTTAAGAAGATATGGCTAAGAAATGGAGATGTACCATCTGCGGTTACATTCACGAAGGGCCTGAGGCTCCCGAAAAATGTCCTCTCTGTAAAGCACCTGCTTCGAAATTCGTCGAAATAGTGGAAGATAAGAAAAGTGGCGCTCTGGAATTCGTCGACGAGCACGTCATCGGTGTGGCAAAAGGTATCGATGAAGAGATTCTCAACGGACTGAAGACTCATTTCAACGGCGAATGCTGTGAAGTCGGGATGTATCTCGCCATG
>DCIQ01000120.1:0-762 GCA_002317435.1 Bacteroidales bacterium UBA1722
GATAGAAAAGCCATATCCAACCCTTCCTCCTCGGTGCCTGAGACTGCATCTGGGGCCTTCTGTTCTCCTTCTGTTCTTTGTTGTCGGGTCTGTTGTCTGCCATGTCGCCGGTGTTGTTATTCTTCGTCTTTATATTCTTTTTTCTTCGAGTCTGCCCAAAGTTCTTCGAGCCGGTAGAAATTCCTGTATTCAGTCTGGAAAACATGCACCACTATGTGTCCGTAATCCAGAAGAATCCAGAAACCGTTTTCCTTTCCCTGCATTCTGAGCACTTTCCGGTGACATTTCTCTATCATCCTGTCTTCCACGCAGTCTGCTATGGCACATACTTGAGTGGTGGAATCCGCGTTGCAGATCACGAAGTGATCGGTGATGGCCGTGCCTGTCTTCCTCAGATCCAGGGATATGACTCCGGAGGCTTTCTTCTCGAGCATCGCTTCGGCTATCGTCTCTATTTCTTTCATCTGAAATCTCCTATATTTGTATTCCTAATGAATCTTACAAAGATAATGCAAAAAATACTATTATGGCAGATTTGTATGTAAACTGGCTCCGAATGACCGACTCGACTAATCTGGATGCTTTGAGACATTTGGAGACATCCCCGGACAAGAGTGTGTGGGCTGCGGAATTCCAAACGGCGGGAAGAGGTCAGAGAGGTAATGTGTGGAGCTCTGAATGTTCTGAAAATCTGACATTTTCCATTCTGCTTAAACCTTCCGGCATATCAGCGAGGGAGCAGTTTCTGATATCGGCGGCTGT
>DCIQ01000120.1:944-2268 GCA_002317435.1 Bacteroidales bacterium UBA1722
CATATTCCCGCCGGAACTGCCTAATCCTACATCTATGTCGCTTTCTTCCCCGGATGCCCGGAGATATGACTTGAAAGATGAACTTGTCGGATTCCTTTCCGTCTTTTATGAAATATATGATTCTTTGGACGGAGATCCGGAAAGAGAAGCTCTTTACGAAGAATATCACTCCCTTATGTATCGCAGAGGTGAATGGCACAGGTTTGAGGAAGTGTCATCGGAGGGAGTCCGTGACATATCCGGATGTATAGAAGGGATAGAAAAGGAAACATCCCGGCTGAAGCTGAGAACTTCCTCCGGGGCGATAAAGACTTATGCCTTTCAGGAAATAAAATATATTCTATAGCGGATGTCAGCAGTTTCTGATGGCCGATATCACGGCGGCAGGATCATCGGAAGCGAAAACCGCATTACCAGCCACGAGGATATCGGCACCTGCTTCCGTCAGACGGGCTGCATTATCCGTATTGACTCCTCCGTCCACCTCTATCTTCAGATTCTTCAGTTCCTGACGGTCGGCCATAGCCCGGAGTTCCTTGATTTTCCTATATGTGGACGGGATGAATTTCTGACCTCCGAAGCCTGGGTTTACGGACATGAGGAGGACGAAATCCGCATTTTCAAGCGAATATTCCAGAACTGAGACCGGAGTGTGGGGATTCAATACGATGCCTGCTTTCATCCCAAGTTCTTTTATGTGGGAGAGAACCCTGTCCAGATGCGTGCAGGCTTCATAGTGGACACTGACCCAGCCGGCACCGGATTTCTTGCAGGTCTCTATGTAACGGTCCGGATCCATTATCATCAGATGAACATCCAACGGTTTTTCGGATATCTTCGAAATATGCTTTATTACCGGAAATCCGAATGAGATGTTGGGAACGAACACTCCGTCCATGACATCCAGATGTATCAGTTCCGCTTCAGAATGATTGACGATGTCTATTACCTCTGCCAGATGGCAGAAATCTGCTCCGAGGATGGATGGTGAAACGACAGCCATAGTATTATCTTATGTTTTTAAGGACATCTTCGAGCAGCGGAACGAACTTGTCAAGGCTCTTCAGGTCCAGTCGTTCACCGGGGGCATGCACACCTCTGAGTGTCGGACCGAAGGATATCATATCCAGATCCGGATACTTGTCGAGGAACAGGCCGCATTCCAGACCTGCATGGATGGCACGGATGACAGGTTTCTTATGGAACAGGCGTTCATACGCCGCGGAGGTGACATCCAGAATATGAGATTTGAGACTCGGTTTCCATCCGGGGTATTCGGATTCGTGGCTCACCTCGGCTCCTGCCGTAATGAATGCCGCTTCTA
>DCIQ01000120.1:2297-9116 GCA_002317435.1 Bacteroidales bacterium UBA1722
ATGCATAATATTTGGCGCTGTCCACTGAACTGCGCTGGCTTGTGCCTATCCTGACGAGTCCTTTCTCCGGCATTTTGACGGATGCGAGGTTCGTGGATGTCTCCACGAGTCCTTTCATTTCGTGGCTCATGGCAAGTACTCCGTGGGGGACACCGTTCATCGAACTGACCAGATTCAGCGCCACCTGTTTCTCTATGACGTCGTCTTTCCATTCCGTCTTTTCCATCACGGCATCGGTTCCGGAATCCGTAACGGCATATTCCGATTTTATATCCGATACCGTGTCGCTGAATATTTTTCTGACTTTCCTGATGTCGGATTCATCGAAACCGATGACAGCGGAGGCTTCCCTGGCTATGGCGTTCCGCTTGTTTCCGCCGTCTATCATGCAAAGGTCGGTATCCGCCTCCTTCATGATCCGGTAGAGCGTTCTGGAGAGGGATTTTACAGCATTGGAGCGCCCTTTGTCTATGTCGTCCCCGCTGTGTCCTCCCATACCGCCGGTAAATGACAGACGGTAGTGGACATTTCCGGACCTGCCCGGTACGGGATTATATCTGAATACGGCAGTGGTGTCAATACCTCCGGCACATCCTATGAAAAGCTCCCCCTCGTCTTCGGAATCCAGATTGATGAGGATCTTGCCTGTGAGCATCGAACCGCTCAAGCCGAAGGCTCCGTCCATACCTGTCTCTTCCGATGCGGTGAAAAGACATTCCAGCGGCCCGTGGACGGCCGCCTTGTCATCTATCAATGCCAGGGTGGATGCTATCCCTATCCCGCAGTCCGCTCCGAGAGTGGTATCTTTCGCTATCAGCCAGCCGTCTTCCACTACGGCATTGATGGAATCCGTGGCGAAATCGTGTTCTGAACCGCCTTTTTTTTCGCATACCATATCGGAATGGCTCTGGAGAATTACCGTGGGTGCATTTTCCATCCCGGCAGTGGCAGGGACTTTGATGAGAACATTTCCTGAACCGTCAACGATATGCTCCAGTGAGCGCGTGGCAGCGAAATTCACCAGATAGGCTATTATTTTCTCCTCATGCCCCGATTCCCTCGGGATGCCGAGAATCTCCCTGAATACAGAGAGAACATTTTCAGATGTCATATATATGGTTTAAAGAGTAGTGTCCGTCTTGAGGATTCTCTCAATGTCGCTGAGGTACTGCCTGAAGGACTTGTCGGTATCCATTAGATCGCATACCGTGTTGCAGGCGTACAGAACTGTGGCATGGTTCTTTCCCCCTATCTGGGCACCTATGCTGTCCAGGGAGGTGCTCGTGAGACTTCTGCTCAGATACATGGCTATCTGTCTGGCCTGAACCACTTCGCGTTTCCTGGTGTTGGACAGGAGAATCTCGTCTGTAATATTGAAATATGAGCAGACCGTTTTCTTTATTCTGGTGATGGAGATGTCGTTTTTCGGGACATGGACTATCTTGCCGATAAGTTCTTCCGCAAGAGAGAGCGATATCTTCTTATGGGTCAGGGTCGCATTGGCCATCAGTGAGACAAGCGCCCCCTCAAGTTCCCTGACATTTCCCGTAACCTTCTGAGCCAGAAAATCTATGACTTCAGCAGGCAGCGTTATTCCTTCGCGGAAGCTCTTCGACTCCAGTATGCTGATGCGAGTTTCATAGTCCGGTACGGTAAGTTCCGTGGTGAGACCCCATTTGAAACGGGACAGAAGTCTGGTCTCCAGTCCCTGAAGCTCTACGGGAGAACGGTCGGAAGTGAGGATGAGCTGCTTTCCCAGCTGGTGCAGATGGTTGAAAATCTGGAACAGTGCATTCTGGGAACCTTTCTTCTCCGCGAATTCGTGAATGTCGTCTATTATCAGTGTGTCGATGGACTGGTAGTAGTGGATGAAGTCATTCAGCTTGTTCTTGACGGTAACTGCATCTATGAACTGTGAAACGAACTGGTTGGCCGTCACGTAGAGAACCACCTGCTCCGGATGTCTGTCCTTTACGGCTATCCCGATGGCTTGGGCCAGATGGGTCTTGCCCAGTCCGGGACCTCCGAAGACGAAGAGGGGATTGAATGAAGTGTTTCCCGGTTTCTCCGCTATCTGGAGACCTGCAGCCCTGGCCAGAATATTGCAGCTTCCCTGAATGAAATTATCGAAAGTATATATGGGATTCAGGTTCGGGTCTATGTTGAGGCGCTGGAGACCGGGGATGACGTACGGATCGGAAATCGAAGATATCACCTGTTCCGCCGGAATCGGCACTTCGGGATTCCTGAGGTCTTTTTTACCATTGGCGGGATACGTGACGGTAGAGTCTTTCGTCACCCGTACATTATAGATGAGCCGCACCTGCGGACCGATGACCCTTTTGAGTGTTCTGCCCAGAAGGTCGATGAAGTGTTCTTCTATATATTCACGGAAGAATTCTGAAGGAACCTCAATGGTAAGATCCATCCCCTCCAGGCTTACTGCCTTGATGGGTTCGAACCAAATGCGATACTGCTCGGGAGAGAGGATATCCCTCACTACCGACATACATTCAGTCCATTTGCTGGTATCAGCCATTCCGTTCATTATCAATATATTCCGTAAAAAACGGCTGACGTATCTTGTTTACTTCAGCCGTTACAAAATTGTATAAAATAAATTGAATCGTAAAAATTTTTTTTTCAAAAAAACGACTTGTTTCTGCAAGTGTTTAGTATTCAGTGAAAAAAATGTTGTGATTTTTTTTGGTAAAAAAAAGGACTTGAAATTAGGATTGAAAGCAATATTTTTTATATGTGTGAACAGTTTAGAAAACTGAAATTTTCAGATTTTTTTTAGGGTTTTCCTTTATTTTGTTCACAAGTGAATCCATGTCCGTCACCAGGGCGTTTATGGAGTTGTAAAGTGTGTCGGTTGTCATTATTTTACCAATGCTTGAATTGGGATTCTTAAGCTTTTCCGCAAGTGAATTGATGCTCGCGATGGTCTCTTCCAGTTCGGAGTTTCGTATCCCGGCAGTGATATACCTGACGTCCGACAGGGTGCTGTCCAGTTTTGCGGAGGATGTTTTCAATGTGCCGGATATGTCCTTGACATCCGTGATGATGCCTGTTATCTCCGGAGACCGCATTTCTATGGATGCCATCAATTTTTCGAGGTTGGAGGCACTGTTCCTGACACTTCGGAGCAGTTCCGCCACATTCTCCCGGTTCTTCTCGTCCAACATGGCATTGAGATTTCTCACCGCCGCGTCCAGATCGTCTGCGAGCATGTCGAACTTCTTTCCCAGAGGAGCCATATCCTGAAGAAGTGAAGACATGACGTCCTGTTGGACGCATCCTTCAAGTGTATCCCCCGATTCAGCCATCACACGGGAACTTCCAAGCAGAATCCGTATCGATTTTCCTCCGAGAATATCGGAACTGTATATTTCTGTCCTGGAATCTTCAGGAATATCGAAATCTCCCGAGACGTTCATCCTGATATCGTACAGTTCTTTTTCTCTGTTGTACCTGATGCCCATCACCGAACCTGCCTTGAAACCTTTGATATATATCGGTGTGGCCGGGTTGAGTCCTTCCACATTTTCATAAGTGGCTATGAAGGTGTACCCTTTGTTGAAAAGTCCGTTGCCGCGCAGGTAGTTTATACCCAAAAACAATACGATAACGATGACCGATACGAAAATTCCGGTTTTGAGTTCCTTGCTTTTCATCTGATTTGTTTCTTGATGTTGTTTCACTGCGGGAAACATCAACTTCCGTGCCTTGTCAGAAGAAAGTCACGAAAGCATCCTTGAAGTCCCTGCTGACTTCATGGAGTTTCCGTTGGGCTTCTTCCCGTGTCTTGAAGTCCCCTATGTAATATTTGTATATGTTGCCGACCTTGCAGGTGCCGTGTTTTTTCCCCTTGAAGAACGGATCATCGTTTTTCATGTCGTTGGTTGTCGCCAGAATCTGAATGTGAAAGGCCTTCGGAGTATCGGACGGCTCCTTCTTCTGTTTGTTGTTCCTGGATGCCTGGGCGGAAGGGCGTCTGGAGTCGTTTTTCGAATGAACAGCGGGCGGTTCGGACGGAGCCGGGGACGGCGCGGTGTCCTGCACTGTCTTCATCCCGAATTTGTCCCGATACGCTTTCACGGCATTGAATATGTTTCTGGCCATGCGGTAGTGCTGTCTGGAATCGGACAGGATATTGTAGTCTGACGGATTCGAGAGGAACCCGAGTTCTGTGAGTATGGATGGCATTGTGCATTTCCACAGGACTACGAAACCGGCCTGCCGGACTCCGCGGCTGTGGGTTATCGGACCTTTCGAATACGATTTCTGGAGGTATTCGGCCAGTATGAGGCTCTGTTCCATGTGGGCATTCTGGAGCAGCGAGAAGATTATGTATGACTCCGGTACGGAAGGATTGAATCCCTCATATCTGGTCGAGTAGTCGTTTTCCAGGGTGATGACGCTGTTCTCCAGCTGGCATACTTCCATATTGTCTTCACTCATATTCATACCCATTATGAACGTTTCGGTGCCGTTGGCCTGAGCGGATTTGGTGGCATTTATATGGATGGATATGAAGAGGTCGGCCTTATTGCGGTTCGCGATTTCGGCCCGGGTGGACAGTTCGACGAAAGTGTCGTCAGAGCGGGTATAGACCACACGTACTCCCGGAAGCGAGTCCTGAATCATTTTTCCGAGTTTGAGCGCGACTGACAGGACGATGTTCTTTTCATAGACCTTTCCTCTCAGACATCCTGGGTCCCGTCCCCCGTGCCCTGGGTCGATGACTATGGTTTTCAACTGGTATGAAACGGGCTCCTGTGCCTGCGCCGTGATGCAGGCGGCAGATATGAGCATGAAGAGCAGAATGAGCGTAATTCCGTTTTGTGTGTTCCGTGGCATTCCGTTGTAATTTTTCGCAAAGGTAAGGTTTTATGTCATATTTCAAAGCGGCTTCTAAATCCTAAAAGGAATGGTCTGTTCGCGGGTGGAAATGAAAAAAGACTATATTTGCAGATTATTTCCAATGAGAATGCGCTTCTGTAGAACAACCTGTATTTTTATCGCCTTGATTACGCTCTTGGCCGTATGGTCGTTCCATAGTTGCTCGCTTCCGTCACGTGTCCCTTCCCGTGACGCTGGAGAGACTGTTCCGGAAGTCAGGAAAAGGGTCGGTAAGGAACTGCGGGAATCCCGTTCCGATTCGCTCTCTTCCACGGTCTCCGGATATGCGGCGGCATCTTCCGATTCCCTCATTCCATATACGGTTCCGGCCGGTGCTCCGGATGGCGGTGTCTCCGGCGACAGTACTGCGGCAGCCGGTGATTCCGGCGGCATCATTCAGAATGACAGCGCGGCCGTTTCGTCCGCACCCCT
This sequence comes from Bacteroidales bacterium UBA1722, assembly GCA_002317435.1. Taxonomy (GTDB): domain Bacteria; phylum Bacteroidota; class Bacteroidia; order Bacteroidales; family UBA932; genus Minthomonas. Next base: position 7,635 of record DCIQ01000120.1, read on the forward strand.
CAAGAGAAGCGCTCCATCCGATACCGCCGGGATGAAAGATATGGATATGGCCTCCGCATCTTCTGCCGTGACGGCATCCCCCGATTCATTGACCATAGCGGATTCCTTATCTGTCCCTCCTCCGGGAAGTATGGATGCACCGGCGTTCTCTACCGCCAGGGATTCCGTAATCGAGGATTTCAGTGGAGGCAGGAAGGTCATATATTATTATGGGGACGTCTCCGTGACTTACGGGAATCTGAAAATCACTTCCGATTTCATGGCCTATGACGTGGACAATGCCACCGTATTCGCCACCGGTCTGCCGGATACCGCCGGAGTGATGCAGGGCAAGCCGATTATGACTGAAGGAAACAAGTCGTATGATATGGAAGAGTGCTTCTATAATTTTGACAGCAGGAAGGCTAAGGTTAAGAATGCCGTTTCCAAGGAGAACGACGGAATCCTTCATGGTGAAAAAATCAAGATGATGCCGGACAAGTCGATAAACGTCTCGGGAGGAAAATATACGGTATGTGATGCGCCGAACCCTCATTATTATCTCAAGATGTCCACGGCCAAGGTCGAGACGCAGCCCAAGCAGAAAACCGTATTCGGTCCCGCTTATGTGGTTCTGGCAGATGTGCCTCTCCCTCTGATACTTCCTTTCGGGTTTGTCCCATCGCGTCCGGAGAAGGCCAGCGGCATAATGTTCCCGACATTCGGGGAGGAAGAAGCCCGTGGATTCTATGTCCAGGACGGGGGCTTCTATTTCGCCCTTGGAGATTATGCGGATTTGGCTTTGACCGGTTCTTATTATACGTTGGGATCCTACAGCATGAGATTGAATTCCAGATATAAGGTACGTTATAAGTTCGACGGTTCACTGAATATCAACATTTCCAATGACCAGACGGGGGAGAAAGGTCAGTCGGACTTCTTCCAGACCAAGAACTTCGGTGTCCAGTGGAGTCATTCCCAGGACTCCAAGGCTCATCCCGGTACTTCCTTCAGGGCATCCGTGAATTTTTCCAGTCCTTCGAACAGCCGTTTTAACGAGAGATCGGTCCAGAGTGCGCTGACGAACCAGACATCTTCCTCCATCTCCTATTCCCGTACCTGGTCCAAGGCCAGCCTCTCGGTCAATGCCCTTCACAGCCAGAATACCAGGGACAGTTCCTATGTGATAACGTTCCCTAACGTGACGTTCACTCTGAACAGGTTCAATCCGTTCAAGAAGAAGGAGCGTTCCGGTAAGGAAAAATGGTATGAGCAGTTCTCTCTCAGCTATAACACTACGCTCCAGAACAAGTTGAATTTCAAGGCCAGCGATTTCAGTTCCGAGAAAGGATTCAATCTTCTCGGGAATCTCCAGAGCGGAATGGCCCACAAATTCGCCATAGGGCTTCCCACTTTCACGGCTTTCAAATATCTTACATTCAGTCCTTCCGTCAGTTATGGAATGAACTGGTTCTTCCAGTCGAGTGACAGGTACTATAATCC
>DCIQ01000120.1:9189-10691 GCA_002317435.1 Bacteroidales bacterium UBA1722
CAGGATTTTTCGGCCTCTCTGTCCCTTGGAACCAGAATTTACGGTACTTTCGTGAACCGCAGGGGAGGAAAACTTCAGGCTGTCCGTCACGTAATCACACCTTCCTTCTCATTCTCGTACAAGCCGGAACACGGCACTATGATAAACGGGTACAGGACCTATACGTATCTTGACAACGATGGTGTGGAACATACGGAAGAGTATAACAAATGGTCCGGCGGGATGAATTCCGTCCCGGGGAAGGGACAGACGGCATCCCTTTCCTTCTCTTTCGGAAATAACCTGGAAGCCAAGGTGGCGGACAAGAAAGATACTACGGGAGTCGGAACCAGAAAAGTGAAACTGATAGATCAGCTGAGTCTTTCGGGAAGTTATAATTTCCTGGCGGACACTTCCCAGTGGGCGCTTTCCAACATAGCGGTCTCGATGAATACGAACGTGGCCAAGAAAGTGGGTCTGCACGGGAGCATGACCCTGGACCCGTATGCAGTGGATGAAAAAGGGCGCAGGTCGCATGAATTCAATATAGCCAGGGAAGGCGGTTTCAAACTGTTCAGACTGACGAACGCCAGCGCTTCCTTCTCTTTCAATCTTTCCGGGAAAGGGAAGACTATGGGTTATGACGGAAGTTCTTCCGCCAAGTCCTCCCCATCGGAAGGCGGTGCCTCCGGAGCCGGTTCCAAAAACCGGGAGGCACGTTCGCACGGCAGCGGAGTGGATATCGGTACCGAATCCTCGCCCTACATGAAAGTTTATTACCATCCTGTCACCGGTGAGTATATTCCCGGAGGGTGGATATATTATATGAATACCGATGCCCCCTGGTCTCTGAACGTCAACTATAACTTCAGTTATTCGAAATCGTATTCATACGCCAACAATCAGCTGAACATAAAGAACCAGTTCACCCAGACCCTCGGTGTGGCGGCCCAGCTGAAGTTCACCAAGGATTTGGCGATCAACTTGAATACCGGATTCGATTTCACCAAGATGAAACTGTCCACCACCCAGCTGACAGCCACGTACGACCTGCACTGTTTCGCGATTTCCGTCTCTTATGTGCCTTCCGGCAAATGGGCGCAGTGGAGTTTCAGAATAGCGGCCAAAGCCTCGGCGCTCGCCGATCTGCTGCAGTATAAGAAGAGTTCGTCCTACTGGGACAATAACAGTTATTATTAGAAGCCAAACGGTTTCCCGGAAATTATTTTCGGTTTTCCGGTTTGTCGGGGAATTATATTTTTTATATCTTTGCGGTGTCTTCAGGAACTGGTGACAGGATAGTTCATTAATGACCTGAGACATCGTGCAGGAGCGTCTCCTGATTTTTTTCGATAAATTCCATATTGTCATTTGATGAAAATAGAAGAATTGCAGGCTCTGAGTTCTGAGAACTTGTCAGCAGTAGCCAGAGAATTGGGTATCAAGAAACCCGAATCCATAGATTCCCAGAAGTTGATTTATGATATTCTGGACATTCAGGCCAGAATGCCGGGTAACGATCC
>DCIQ01000120.1:10763-12654 GCA_002317435.1 Bacteroidales bacterium UBA1722
GCACCGGACAGTTCTTCTGCCCTGCAGTCTGATGCCGCCCAGGCGTCCGTGAAGGAAAAGGAACCTGCCGAAACTTCTAAACGGGGCAGGAAGAAGGGCTCCGGGAAGGATGCGGCAGCTGCGGGGAATGGTGCGGAGAAGAAAATGGAACCCGATTCCGCCGCGAAAGAAGTGAAGAAGGATGAGCCTTCGGCAATGGTATCCGCTGCGGATGTCGCTTCCGGAGTTTCCGCGGCCTCTGAAGGTGAATCCGGTCAGGCTCCGCAGAAGAAGAGAAGAACACGTGCCGGGAGGGTGAAAGTGGAAAGCGGAGATTTATTCCAGGACCGGACTGGAGATACGGTCCTGCCGGTCGCTCCCGCCGTATCTGAACCTGTCAGGGAATCGGAAGAAGTGAAGGCGGAGGAGAATGTTCAGGGTGACGTTTCCGCCGATACGGCATCTGCTGAGTCCGTGCAGCAGGAAAATCCTTCCCGCCGCCGCGAACACTTCCGTGACAAGAAGAACAGACAGCAGAATCCTCAGCCGCAGTCGGATGGCGCTCATGGTCAGAATCCTCAGAAAAACGTTCCCCAGGCACCCGCCCAGCCCAAGATAGAGTTCGAAGGGATAGTGGAGGCCAACGGTGTGCTGGAGATCATGCCTGACGGATACGGTTTTCTCCGTTCATCCGATTATAACTACCTGAATTCGCCGGACGACGTATATGTCTCCCAGAATCAGATAAAATCCTATGCGCTGAAGACGGGGGACACCGTGTATGGCGAGATCAGACCTCCGAAGGAGGGGGACAAGTATTTCCCTCTGGTGAAGATAAACAGCATCAACGGCCGGACACCCGAATTCATCCGTGACAGGGTGCCTTTCGATTTCCTGACCCCTCTCTTCCCTCAGGAGAAGTTCAACGTGACCGATAACGGTCACAATAATCTTTCGACGCGGGTGGTGGATATGTTCACCCCTATCGGAAAGGGACAGCGCGGTCTTATCGTGGCACAGCCCAAGACCGGCAAGACTATGTTGTTGAAGGCTATCGCCAATGCCATCGCCGACAATCATCCGGAAGTTTATATGATAGTGCTCCTTATCGACGAACGTCCCGAAGAGGTTACGGATATGGCCCGCAGCGTGAAGGCGGAAGTGGTGGCTTCCACTTTCGACGAACCGGCGGAGAGGCACGTCAAGGTGGCCAGCATCATTCTTGAGAAGGCCAAGAGACTGGTGGAGTGCGGACACGACGTGGTGATTCTGTTGGATTCCATAACCCGTCTGGCCAGAGCGTTCAATACGGTTCAGCCCGCTTCCGGCAAGGTGCTTTCCGGCGGTGTGGATGCCAATGCACTTCATAAACCCAAGAGATTTTTCGGTGCTGCCAGGAAGATAGAAAACGGCGGTTCCCTCACTATTCTGGCTACGGCCCTTACCGATACCGGTTCGAAGATGGATGAAGTGATCTTCGAAGAATTCAAGGGTACCGGCAACATGGAACTCCAGCTTGACCGCAAATTGGCCAACAAGCGTATTTTCCCTGCAGTCGACGTGACTCTCTCCAGTACCCGCCGCGACGACCTCCTTCTTCCAAAGGAAACCCTCAGCAGACTTTGGGTGCTGAGAAACTATCTGTCGGACATGAACAGTGTCGAGGCCATGGAGTTCATGAAGAAGCGGCTTGAACGTACCGAATCGAATGATGAATTTCTCATCTCGATGAACGGTGACGATCTCCAATAAGTGCATCTGAAGAAATATTTTCCTGTATGAGTTTGTTGCTCCCTTCGAATTATCACAATCTTCTGGAGACGGCTGAGAATACCGAAAAGGCCATCAAGTCCGTCAAGGACATGTTCCAGATAAACCTTTCGGCCCAGTTGTCCCTGATGAGGGTCACTGC
>DCIQ01000118.1 GCA_002317435.1 Bacteroidales bacterium UBA1722
TCCGAGCAGGCTCTTATAGAGCAGTTCGCTGATGAACAGGGCCATGCCGCTCTTCCGTATATCGCTTCTCAGCGAGTCCGTTCTGATTTTCGGGGTGAATTCCTTCAGATATCTCATACTGCTTCCGGGGCGGCCGGACGCTACATAATCCAATATGCACAGCGGATGCAGCAGCCCCGTGGCATGCCTGCGGGACTTGCCGGACGACCCGCCACCGACCCCTCTCAGCAGGAAACTCTCCCTGCCGGATTCGGCGGTATAGGCGTGGATGATCAGGGAAGTGTCCCCGTAGCGGGTGGTATGCAGGACTATCATTTCAGGGAGAGGAGGTATCCGGCCAGTGCGCGCATCGCCTTCCCCCTGTGGGAGATTACGTTCTTCTCCTGTTCAGTGAGTTCCGAGAACGATTTCTCCATTCCCTCCGGGCGGAACACGGGATCATATCCGAAGCCGCGGGTCCCGCATCTGCAGGAGGTGATATTGCCTTCGGCAATACCATCGAAAACTGTCAGCCGGCCGTCAGCCTCCATCAGGGCCACGGAGCATCTGAAACGGGCGCTTCTGCCGCCTGCAGCTTCGCCCAGGGCATCGAGCTCTCCGAGGAGCTTGTCGATATTGTCTTCGGAATTCTTTCCGGGACCGGCATAGCGGGCCGAGAATACGCCGGGGGCGCCGTTCAGTGCATCGACTTCCAGTCCCGTGTCATCCGCGAAGCAGGGGAGCCCTGTCCTCTCCCATACATAACGGGCTTTCTGGATGGCGTTGCCGCGAATCGTTCCGGATGTCTCCGGGATATCTTCGGTGATGCCGTAGTCGGCGGGGGTGAGGAGGGTGAATGACGGTCCTAAAATGCTGCGGGCCTCGATAAGTTTGTTCTGGTTCGAAGTGGCGAATATTATTTGCATGCCGGAAGCGATTTTCCGACAAAGATAGTAACTTTGCGCCACTTATAATACGAAATGCCATGTTACGTATCGTCAGAAGAATATGGGTTCCGGCGGCGGCCTTTTGGATGTTGTGCGCTCCCGCAGCCGACATGTCCGCGCAGTCCCGCGAATTCGAAACTGCCAAGATGATGGAGATACAGACAGCTGTCCTGAGATCCGTAGAAGGGATGTATGTGGACAGTGTCGATATCGGCGGAATGATAGAGACGGGGATAAAATCGATGCTTTCCTCCCTGGACCCCTATACGGTCTTTATTCCGGAAGAAGAGGAAGAAGACCTCACCATGATGACCACGGGCTCGTACGGAGGTGTCGGTTCCGTAATCAAGAAGACCCCTTCGGGAGAAGTCCTCGTCAGTGAACCTTACGCCGGTTCTCCTGCGGTGAAGTTCGGCCTGCAGCCGGGAGACCTCATACTGGAAATAGAAGGGCAGGATGTCAAAAAACTGAAAGTGGACGAGTGCAGTGCCAGAATGCGCGGCACTCCCGGAACCGTCCTGAACATGAAAGTGCTGAAAGCCCGCACCCGCGATACCGTGAAAATAGAATTGGTCCGCGAGAAAGTGCATCAGTCGGATGTCCAGTACTCCGGGTTCGTGAATGACACCACGGGATACATCCAGATCGGCAGCTTCACTCTGGGAGGATCGGAAGATGTCAGGAAAGCCCTGGAAGCACTTCGGGAGAGCGGGAAGATGAAACAGCTGGTGCTCGACCTCAGAAATAACGGAGGCGGTCTTCTCAGTGAAGCCATCAGCATCCTCTCCATGTTCGTCCCCAAGGGCACGCTGGTGCTTACCCAGCGCGGCAAGTCGGACGGTTCCTATCAGGAAGCCCGTACTGAGGCGGATCCCGTGGATACGGAACTTCCCATAATAGTGATGGTGAATTCAGCCTCCGCTTCATCTTCCGAGATAGTCACCGGAGCGATACAGGATCTCGACAGGGGGATAGTCGCCGGGACCAGGACATACGGAAAAGGACTTGTCCAGTCCATCAGGAGCACAGGATACGGTTCTTCTCTGAAAATAACCACGGCGAAGTATTACACCCCCAGCGGAAGATGTGTGCAGGCTATAGATTACAGCCATCGGAATGAAGACGGAAGCGTGGGTTTCGTGCCCGACTCGCTCAAGAAGGAATTCCATACCGCCGGAGGACGCAGTGTCTTCGACGGCGGCGGCATAACTCCGGACCTGGAACTGGAGACCAAATATTACAGCCGTCCGATGGCCTCGTTCATCTACAGTGACATAATGAATGACTACTCCATAAAGTATTTCGCTTCCCACGACAGTGTCGCCGGGCCGGGAGAGTTCTCCCTCACCGATGAGGAGTATCGGGAATTCGTCGCTTATGCGTCGGGCCGTGACTTCGATGCCAGGACGGAGTCCCAGATAGAGATGGAACAGATACTCAAGACTGCGGAGAGGGAAGGGATGACGGAAGATGTGGAAGGACTTGAAGGACAGATGAAGGAACTTCTGGCGAAGGTGACTCTTTCCAAGGAGGATTTTCTCCGGAACTACAAGGATGAACTGCTCCATTTCCTCGAAGAGGAGATAATGACCAAATACTATTATGGCGCGGGTGCCGTACAGCTGATGCTCAGATATGATGAAGACCTGCTCACGGTATTGGAAAAGGTGGGCGGAGGTGAGGTCCAGATAAAATAGACATGGCGTTGATAAAAAACAGCGTAAATACTTGTATTTTAAATAAATATTCGTACATTTGCAGCCCGCCGAAAAATAGGTGGGCTTTTTAAATACTTTATATACAACAAATTAATTACACCAATGCCTGGATTAATTGGAAAAAAAATCGGAATGACTTCCGTTTTCGATGCCGACGGGAAAAATATCCCGTGCACCGTTATTGAGGCTGGTCCCTGTGTAGTCACGCAGATTCGTACGGTCGAGAAAGATGGTTATGAGGCTGTACAACTTGCCTATGACGAGATGAAGGAAAAACACACCAGCAAGGCTCTCAAAGGTCACTTTGACAAGGCCGGTACCACTCCTAAGCGCAAGATCGTGGAATTCGCCAACGATTTCCCGCAGGAGCTGAAACTCGGTGACACCATCTCCGTCGCTGATCTCAGCGAAGGTATCGAATGGGTCGACGTGACAGGAATCTCGAAAGGTAAAGGATTCCAGGGCGTAG
>DCIQ01000033.1:0-6917 GCA_002317435.1 Bacteroidales bacterium UBA1722
TATAAGGAATAGCCAGTATGGATATGAAAGGCAGGCCGTGCGGGAGTACGGCTTGTTTTTTGATTGGTGACCGGTATGAAACGTTTATTTTTCTCATTTATTGCACTTGTCTCCGTTTGTGGGGGATATGTTTCCGCACAGGATGCCGACTGCCCTTCGAGGCTGCGCACGAGCGTGACCGAACTCTCTTCTGAAAAATATCAGGGCCGCAAGGCCGGTTCCGATGGAGAACGGATGGCCGCCGGTTATGTCTATGACAGGATGTCCGAGGCGGGAGTGGTGATGCTGTCCGGCAGGGACGGACAGGATTTCTCTATCGTGAGGGAGGTCGGGGACACCGTTTACTCGCGGAACATAGTCGGGATGGTGGAGGGATATGACCCCGAATTGAAACATGAATATCTGGTGGTGGGAGCTAATGTCGACCATATCGGGATGAACGTGATTATGCGTGACGGCAGGCAGGAGAAGCAGCTGATGCCCGGTGCGGACAACAATGCTTCCGGTGTGGCCTGTCTGCTGGAATTGGCACAGAGGGTCGCATCCTCCTCGTTCGCTTTCAAACGTTCTGTCATTTTCATCGCGTTCGGAGCGGGGAGGGAAGGTTTCGCCGGAGCCTGGTATTTCGTAAATCGCGGGCCCGTCTCTGCCGGAGAGATCTCGATGATGCTGAATCTCAATATGGTGGGGAGACAAGGTCCGGAAAGCCCCCTTTCCTATTGCACGGCAGTGCCGAATGCGGAACTTACATATATGACCGGTGAAGTCTGCAGGGATCTGCTGATGCCGCCCATCCCTCAGCAGACGGGGCACCTCCCTTCCGCCGATTATCTCGCGTTCTATGAGAAAGGGGTCCCTGTGATGCTGCTCACTACAGGTGTGCATCAGGACTGGTATTCGGTCAGGGACGTGCCGTCCAAACTCAACTATGACTATATGGAGACCGTATGCGAACTCTCCTATTCGCTTCTGCTGAAAGCGGCCAACATGGCAGGGAAGGTGGCGCGCTCCTCGGCACCTTCCGTACAGAACACCGCATCAGTCGATGATCCGGAGAAGATATGGTCACCTTATGAAGTGGACAGGGCTCCGCAGTTCTATCACTCAGATGAAAGGGCGTTTCTCGAGAAGTGGGTGTATGTGTATCTGCATTATCCCGAGGACGCCATGAATATGGGGATACAGGGGCAGGTGATAGTAGAGTTCATAGTGGAGAAGGACGGAACCGTCACTAATGTGAAAATAGTCAAGTCCGCCGATCCCGATCTGGCGGAAGAAGCGCTCAAGGTGGTCTCCGCATCACCGAAATGGAAACCGGCTCTGCTGAACGGGGAGAAGGTCAGGGTGAAGATGACCGTACCGGTCGAATTCCGGCTCAAGAAGCGATAAATCAAATACTTTTTATACTTTTGCATCCTCTACGGACATAGAGTCAAACAATAATTCCTAATAGAAACAAGATATTCGGAGATGGAATATAATTTTCCCGAGATTGAAAAGAAATGGCAGGCCTATTGGGCCGCCAACCACACGTTCAAGGCTGAAAACGAAAGCGGCAAGCCCAAATATTATGTTCTCGACATGTTCCCCTATCCCTCGGGCGCCGGTCTTCACGTCGGTCATCCCCTGGGTTATATAGCATCGGACATCTACAGCAGATACAAGAGACTGAAGGGTTTCAATGTACTGCATCCGATGGGATATGATGCGTTCGGTCTGCCGGCCGAGCAGTATGCGATCCAGACGGGGCAGCATCCGGAAGTCACCACTGAGAACAACATAAACCGCTATCGTGCCCAGATGGACCGGATCGGGTTCTCCTATGACTGGGACCGTGAAGTGCGCACCTGCGATCCGAAATATTACAAATGGACACAGTGGGCTTTTCTGGAGATGTTCGGGCACTGGTACGATATGGACGCCGCCAAGGCCTCTCCGATAGAGACCCTCGTGTCCCGTTTCGAAAAGGAAGGAAACGGCACCGTGCATGCCGCATGCAGTGAGGTACCTGTATTTACGGCCGACCAGTGGAACGCTTTCACCGGGCAGGAAAAATCGGATATCCTCATGAAATACAGAATCGCATATCAGGGAGAGACATCCGTGAACTGGTGTCCTGCACTGGGGACGGTTCTGGCGAATGACGAAGTGAAGGAAGGTCTTTCCGTCCGCGGCGGCTTCCCTGTGGAGCAGAAGAGGATGAAGCAGTGGCAGCTCCGCGTGTCCGCCTATGCCGAACGGCTTCTGACCGATATGGAAGATCTGGAATGGTCGGATTCCCTCAAGGAGATGCAGAGAAACTGGATAGGCCGTTCGCAGGGTGCCGAGATGAAATTCCTGGTATCCAACGGCGCCCGGGAATATGAGATGACCATCTTCACCACCCGTGCCGACACCATATTCGGTGTAACGTTCATGGTACTGGCCCCGGAAAGCGAGTGGGTGGAGAAACTTACCACCGCTGAACAGAAGAACGCCGTGGAAGAATATCTGGCTTATGCCAAGAAGAAAACCGAGAGAGAGAGAATCTCGGAGACCAGAAAGGTTACCGGAGTCTTCTCCGGCTCCTATGCAGTCAACCCGCTTACCGGAGAGAAGGTGCCCGTATGGATATCGGAATATGTCCTGGCCGGATACGGGACCGGAGCCATAATGGCCGTTCCGGCACACGACAGCAGGGACTATGCCTTCGCGAAACAGTTCAACCTCCCGATAATCCCCCTGATAGAAGGATGCGACGTGTCCGAGGAGAGTTTCGATGCCAAGGAAGGCATAATGACCAACTCCGGATTCCTTACCGGACTTACGGTGAAGGAAGCCATCCCCGCCGCCATCGATTATGTGGAGAAGCACGGTATCGGTGTCAGGAAAATAAACTACCGTCTCCGGGATGCCATCTTCTCCCGCCAGCGTTATTGGGGCGAGCCCTTCCCGGTATATTTCGAAGACGGGCTCGCGCGTCCGATGGATGTTTCGCAGCTGCCCCTGTGCCTGCCCGAGATAGACAAGTTCGAGCCCACTCCGGACGGAGAGCCCCCATTGGCGAGAGCCAAAGGATGGGAATATAAAGGCTGTCCCATCGAAAAGAGCACTATGCCCGGTTTCGCGGGGAGCAGCGCATATTACCTGAGGTATATGGATCCCCATAATGACGATGCCCTCGTCTCGCAGCAGGCTGACGGATATTGGAGGAACGTGGACCTCTACATAGGCGGGACCGAACATGCCACGGGACACCTGATCTATTCCAGATTCTGGAACAAGTTCCTCTACGACCTCGGATACGTATGCGAGAAGGAACCCTTTAAGAAACTGATCAATCAGGGTATGATTCAGGGCAGGTCGAACTTCGTATACAGGATAAAGAACACCAATACGTTCGTCTCATACGGCCTCAAGGATCAGTATGACACCACCGAGATTCACGTGAACGTGAACATCGTGGACAATGACCGGCTCGATACGGAGGCCTTCAGGAAATGGATGCCCGATTATGCCGATGCTGAATTCATCCTCGAAGACGGAGAATATATCTGCGGTTACGCGGTCGAGAAGATGAGCAAATCCATGTTCAACGTCGTGAATCCAGATATGATATGCGACCGGTACGGTGCGGATACCCTCCGCCTCTATGAAATGTTCCTCGGACCCCTCGAACAGTCGAAGCCTTGGGACACGAAGGGAATCGACGGGGTGCACAGATTCCTCCGCAAGTTCTGGAGACTCTTCTATCGTGAAGACACCCTTCAGGTGCAGGATGTGAAACCTTCCGCCAAGGAGCTGAAGATACTGCATACCCTTATCCATAAGGTCGAGACCGACATAGAGAACTTCTCGTTCAACACTTCGGTCAGCGCATTCATGATCGCGGTGAATGAACTTACGGATATGAAATGCTGCTCGAAGGAGATACTCGAGCCCATGACAGTGCTCCTCGCCTCGTTCGCTCCTCATATAGCGGAGGAACTCTGGGAGAAGCTGGGCCATCGTGACAGCATCACTTATGCTCACTTCCCGGAATATCACGAAGAATTCACACGTGAAGACACTTTCGAATATCCGGTTTCCTTCAACGGAAAGATGAGATTCAAACTCTCTCTGCCCAAGAGCATGAAACCCGCCGAGGTGGAAGCTGCCGTAAGGGCGGAACCGGCCACTGCCAAGTGGGTCGGTGAGGCTTCCATAAAGAAAGTGATAGTCGTTCCGTCCAAAATCATAAATGTCGTAATCTAAGTATATATGAAAAGAACACGGGTATCTACTGTAATAAATGATTACATCATAATGACCTTCGGTCTGCTGATGTATTCGGTGGCATGGACGGTATTTCTGATACCGAATCATCTGGTCGGAGGAGGTGTTTCCGGTATCTCGGCCATCATCCAATATACGGCGGGGATACCCATGAGCTACTCGTATTTCCTCATAAATATACTGTTGCTTGCCGTCGCCCTGAAGGTGCTCGGCCCGTCTTTCGGAGTCAAGACGGTGGTGGCGATAGTTCTGGCGTCCATATTCCTCAGGATAGAGCCGATGTTTCTGACTCAGGACTTTCTGAACGATGTGGCCATAGGTAACGGAAAACTCCTCTGCTCCCTCATCGGCGGTGTCCTGTCCGGTATCGGCATAGGCCTGTGTTTCAGCAGGGGCGGGAGTACCGGCGGGACTGATATCGTAGCGCTCATAGCCAACAAGTATTATCATATTCCCCCCGGCAAGGTGATTCTCTTCTGTGACGTATTCATAGTGGGTTCATCCATATTTCTGGGGGAAGGAAGCGAAACCATAACCCTGGGCCACCGTATAGCGAACGTGATTTACGGGTATGTGCTCGTCGCCTGTACCAGTTTCAGCCTCGATCTGTTCCTGAACGGTATCAGGCAGTCCCAGCAGTTCTTCATATTCTCCAGAAAATATGATGAGATCGCGGCGCGTATCTCGGAAGAAGTACATCGCGGGGTCACGCTGGTGGATTCGCAGGGCTGGTATTCGAAGGCTGAGGGGAAGATAATCCTGGTAATATGCAGAAAGACGGAAGCCAACCAGATATTCCGTCTGATTAAAGAGATAGATAAGGAAGCGTTCGTCTCCGTCTCCCAGGTTACCGGGGTGTACGGACAGGGATTTGATACGATTAGAGTGAAAAAATAGGAAAGCGTCAGTTTTTTTTATATTTCCGCAACTAAAAAAGGAAATACTTCTTTCAAAAAGGGAAAAATCGGAGTATTGCGCTGTCTGTCAGGATGGGATATTGATATCTTTGTGAGAACAACTCATAAAGATTATGAAGACCTTTGCGCTGTTTTTCCTTCCGATGATGTCCATTATGGTGATTGTTCTGCTCTGTCGGGTCCTGTACCCGGCATCCGGACATAACCGCGGGATCCGGACGGTTCTCAAACACTATTTGTTTTTCAATACCGTTTACGGTCTTGCGGCACTTTCCATAGTGGCTGTGTCGGTGTTCTCTGACAGACTGCTTGCCGGCAGGACAGGAGTGAATATGGCATTGGCTGTCTTCATCCTGACTACTTCCTGTCTTCTGAACCGTATGAGGATTTTCAAGGATGTCAGAACTGCTGCGGTGAATCTGTCCGGGATTTTCGCGGTGACTGTTTCCGTGTCCGGAGCCGCACTTACCCTCATCGGTTCGGAAGAATACGCGACAGTACTGCTGAAAGTCGGATATGCGGTATGCTTTGCCGCAGTTCTGGGCTTGCTGGCTGACCTGCAGTGCCGTTTCATCATCCGTCTTGAAAAAGAGAGAATCGGCAGGGAAGTTCTGAAATCGATATGGATGATGGTGGAACTGATATTGATACAGGTCCCGTGTCTGCTGATCGTGTCTGCAGACTCCGCAGGCGAAGGCAGTTGTCTCGCCGCCATCTGTCTTGCCGCCCTCCTTCAGGCGTTGCATTCGGCGGAAGCGGCATTCGACGTGTACCCATCCATTTGGTATGAAAATAAAATTAGACTAATTATGCGAAAGATCGAAATGAACAGAACTAACGGAACAATTGAAGAGCAGGACGGTATGGTCGTGAGACTGACCGAGTATTTCGAAACGAAGAAACCTTTTCTCTCTCCGGATTTATGTCTTGCAGAGGTGGCCGTATCCATGATGACGAACAAGACCACTCTTTCAAGAGTAATCCATCATCAGATGAAAATGAGTTTCCGCGAACTGGTAAACCGTTTCAGAGTCAAGGAAGCGATAGCCATTTATACGGACAATATGTTTCTGGACGTGGCCGAGCTGGCCAGACTGAGCGGATTCAGGAACAATGCCTCATTTACCAATGCCTTCAAATTGAATATCGGGAAAACTCCTGGCGCATGGTGCAAGGAATATAAAGAGCAAAGAAATGAGATTTGGAAAAAGGAAATTCTGGAAACTTGTGATGCGGGTGACCGGAGGAAGAGGGAGGGGCACGGATTCGAACCGATATTCCCAAAGAGTGGAGTTGACGAACCAAATGATATATCGCAAGATAGATGATTTGGTCAGAACCAGGAAACTTTATGAGGATGCCAGTCTTAGGATGGGTGATGTCGCCGATGTCCTGGGAACGAACCGGACATATGTCTCCAGGGCTCTGATGAATTGTGATGGAGGTTTCAATAACTTCATCAAGCGTATCAGGGTCGAGAAGATCACTGCTTATCTTGAAATGGTAAGAGAGACCGGAGAATGTCTGATGGATGGCGAAGATATGGCCATTTCATACGGATTCACGAACAGAAGGGCGATGGACAGGGCACTCAAGCAGTTTCTTGGGAAGACATTCTATGATATCAGGAAGGAGATTACCGAAAGAGACAGACCTCTCAGGTGAGATCCGACATTACATAATCCGGCCGGACAGCCCGGGTGAAAACTGTTTTGGGTTTTCGGTCGGATTGTGTTTCTGATGAAC
>DCIQ01000033.1:6991-8618 GCA_002317435.1 Bacteroidales bacterium UBA1722
CTTAATTTGGCCAAATAATGTTATATTTGGGTTTGTAAACAAATATCTGACATATGGCCGACGAAAAGATAATCTTCTCCATGAACGGGGTCGGTAAGATCCTGCCCCATAATAATAAAGTGATTCTGAAGGATATTTACCTCTCGTTCTTCTATGGCGCCAAGATAGGCATCATCGGATTGAACGGCTCGGGTAAATCCACCTTGATGAAAATAATAGCCGGTATCGAGAGCTCGTATCAGGGCGAAGTGGTCTGGGCTCCCGGTTACTCTGTGGGGTATCTGGAGCAGGAACCTCAGCTCGATGATACCAAGACGGTCAGGGAAGTGGTGCAGGAGGGAGTACAGGAGGTGGTCGATCTCCTGAAGGAATATGAAGAGATAAACCTCAAGTTCTGCGAGCCGATGGATGACGAGCAGATGAACCGTCTGATCGAACGGCAGGGGGAACTTACCGATATGATAGAGCACGTCGGCGGCTGGGATATCGATTCGAAACTGGAGCGGGCGATGGATGCTCTCCAGTGCCCGGAACCGGATGCGTCGGTGAAAACGCTCAGCGGCGGGGAGAGACGTCGTGTCGCCCTGTGCCGTCTGCTGCTGAAGGAACCTGACGTGCTTCTTCTGGACGAGCCGACCAACCACCTCGATACCGAGAGTATCCAGTGGCTGGAAGCACATCTCCAGCAGTATAAGGGTACGGTGATCGCCGTTACCCACGACAGGTATTTCCTGGATAATGTGGCCGGATGGATTCTGGAGCTTGACAGAGGGGAAGGCATCCCCTGGAAAGGGAATTATTCTTCCTGGCTGGACCAGAAGTCAGCCCGTCTGGCGATGGAGGAGAAGCAGGAGAGCAAACGGCGCAAGACCCTCGAACGGGAGTTGGAATGGGTCCGTATGGCACCGAAAGCCCGTCAGGCCAAGTCCAAGGCCCGTCTGGGCGCCTATGAGAAGATGCTTAACGAAGATGGCAGGCAGAAGGAGGAACGTCTCGAAATATTTATCCCCAACGGTCCGAGACTCGGGAATAAAGTCATCGAGGCCGTGAACGTGACCAAGAGTTTCGGAGACAGGGTGCTTTATGAAAATCTGAATTTCAAACTTCCTCCGGCAGGTATCGTGGGGGTCATAGGCCCGAACGGTGCGGGCAAGACCACTCTGTTCAGACTCATCATGGGGATAGACAAGCCCGATTCAGGAGAGTTTATCGTGGGGGAGACGGTCAAACTGGCATACATCGACCAGCAGCATAAGACTATAGACCCTGACAAAACCGTGTATGAGACCATCTCCGAGAATTCTGAATACGTTAAATTGGGGAACAGGGAAGTCAATGCCAGAGCCTATGTCTCCCGTTTCAATTTCTCCGGTGCCGATCAGGAGAAGAAATGCGGTATCCTGTCGGGAGGAGAGAGGAACAGGCTGCATCTGGCCCTCACCCTGAAGGAAGAAGCGAATGTCCTGCTGCTGGACGAACCCACCAATGACGTGGACGTGAACACTATCCGCGCTCTTGAGGAAGGTCTTGAGAACTTCGCGGGATGTGCAGTGGTGGTATCCCACGACAGATGGTTCCTGGACAGGATAGCCACGCATATTCTGGCATTCGAGGGGGATTCCCAGGT
>DCIQ01000213.1:0-7595 GCA_002317435.1 Bacteroidales bacterium UBA1722
GGGACCTCCCACGGCTTCGCCGCGGGCCCCTCCCTCGCCGGGGGCAGCCCTCCGGAAATATACTTCATTCTGCGGGGCTTGTATCTTGTGGAAGCCTTAATGATCTCTTGTATGCAGCATCCCTTTCCAGAAACCTCTCTGAGGCCTGTCGCACATACAAGACTTTGCTGATATTCTAATTGAGGTATCGTTCCAAAAAGCGACGGAAGCCGGACCACCAATGTTTCTGCTGTCCGTCCCGGCAGAGTCTTACAAACCGCCAGCCCCACTTGCCTGTCAATGTCACTTTCCGGACAACACCTGAAAAACATCCATAATGGTAAACGAAAAGCAGTACACGTATGTATAGCTCTCACGGTGTTCTGGAGGGCATCATCGTGGATTACCCTCCACAAGGGGGGGCATCCATGAGGACGTTCATTATGGGACGTATGTGACCTATTAGGATGGATTGGTTTGGGGTTACTGATTTCGACGATACTACGACAGGGGTGGGACTGGGTATTCATTGGGCACGGGCATGGCTGTCCGGGGACCACTGTAAACAGCAAATAATCTTGCTACAATTTTCAGAAAAGTTGATTCGTCAGTTTTCGGCAATTTAGGTTCATCAGTTTTGTTGGATTAATTTGTTCTTATTGATATCAAAGAAGACTGTTGCGGCAGCGCGCTACCGCAACGGAACTCCATGCCGTCAGGCCAACAAACCCACCTTCTCACACAGCACGAAGTTCTATATATTTGTATCCAAGTCAGTACTCTGATAGAGTGTTGTATTTGAGGTGGTTGCCGTGTCGGAAATACCGCACAGCTTGGCCTTACAACCGACTCGATATTTAACTACATAAGTAGCAATAATCGTTTGAGGATTTCAAACGATAAATATCTCTATAGTCAGAATCCATTTTGAAATACCTGATTTCTGAATTGTTTGATAATGCATTCTTTATAGTCTTTATAGTATCTGCAGGACACCGACACCCAAAGTAAATTGCTTCTATTGAAGATTCGTCATCAAGAGGCAGACTGATGTAATCCCCTTCTTTATCCGGCATATATGTAATTAGCCTCACTTCATTCTCGTATGACCAGTCAGACAATTTTGTACACAGCCCCAAATCGGAGTTAATAGAATCTACTTCCAAATTCAAAGGAATGCCCCTGTCATGGTATATGATATCCTTAAATCTTGAGACAAAACGTTCTTCGGTTTTGAGGAATTTTTCTGAGAACTTATATTTAATGCAGAACCCTTCGTGGTAATGTGCATAGTGAGACCACATAAGAACGTTGGATATGATGTCATTTCCGTCCTTGTCTTTTAGACGACAAAATGAACGGATACGGTATGAATCAAAAGACTGGGCAAAAGCCTTAGCGTGTTTCCTCTTATTATTCAGCCGATTAAAAGATTCTCCCCATTTAAACAGCAATGTGTCATATGGGTCATTCATTACTCGTGGACTACAGACAGTTACTTCATTATTAACTAAATCGGATAACGAATGATCATTAAAAGAACGAAATGACAATAACCCATCTGAAAAATCACACGACTTGATTCCTAAACCCCATAACTCGTAATATTGATAATAATGTAGTGCTTTTTCATATATTCGTCATTATTTGCATATATCTCACCAGCATTGCCGTATATACTCCTTAGCGATAAACCTTCCAAAAATGGATACATATCCAAACATGTCAATTCTGAATCTTGAACTACGAGATCCATATAACTTGCGGCATCTTTTATGAAACCTCTTGATTTGGCAAATTTAGAACGAAGATAATTATGAACGAATGTTGGGATATTGTGATATTGGGCAAGTAAAACTTCCAGATCCTCCTCCGTGCCGTGGTTTATCCGCAGTGATTTATATTTTGTTGCCAACTCTTCATAAGGTGAAGAGATTACTATTTCCCATTGATTCTCGTCAGACACTTTCATCATTGTGTAATTTCCTAATAGTACCGGATTGGGCACGCCCAAAATGATATACTGAATAACAACGACTTACGAATTTGTTATATAGANNGGTATTCAACTGAAATCAAAATCCTCACCTATAATGAATGGATCATCATTCAGTAATGCATTGTTATATCGGCTGGGGATTCTGGCATTTTTTTCTTCCAGAGAACATACTTCGACCAATTCGTCCGGAAGATTGTTCAGAAAGTACTTTTTCTTGAGTTCATCCTCCCGATTTACTATGGTGTAAGTTCTTTCAAATTCATCTTGATTCATAGATAGGATATCACCACTATCAGTTTTTAACTGACATTCAATTGTTTGAATTGGTAATTCATCGTCACCAAATAAGATTTTTTCTCGTTGTGAAAGAAGTATTCCTGACAGCGATTCATCTGAATTGTGCTTATACCGTGGGCACAAATCTGACATACCAAACAACACTCGTCGGGAGAAAATGTACAGTTTGTCTTTCGCTCTTGTCAAAGCGACATATAGACACCGTCTTTCTTCCTCAATTTCATCATCCGAAACAGCCTGTGATGATGGAAATGTTTTTGGAGAAACATTTACTATATAGCAGCACTTTGATTCAAGTCCCTTAGCGGAGTGAATTGTTGACAAGCGGACGACATCGCTAGGTGAATGGGCAGAACCTTTAATGGCGTCAACAGAGGGGTCTAGGACAAATTCATTAATAAATGTCGCAATATCCTTACATTGAGCGGCCACCATTTTCAGTGCGGTGAAATCTTTCTTTCGGAAATCCCAATTATCATAATGTAATTGCAACCTAGGTTCAAGGTGCATCAAAGCAATATCAATTGCTTCCTTGGGATTTAGCGATAAATCAATCAATTCAAATAAAGTATCGTATGGGTCTTGGCCTGACGGCAATCTGGGTAATATTGAATTGATGGAAGAATATATACCATTTTGTTCTAGGGCAACATCAACTATTTTACTTGCCGTCACATCACCTATTCCATTCCATAGTAACAGGTATCTAATCCAAGCTAATTCATCTTTATAATTTGCTATTATTCGCAGAGCAGACACCACGTCCCGAACATGAGCTGACTTCATCAGTCCAGTTCCACCATATACGACATAAGGAATGTGTTTCTTTAGACAGGCAGCTTCAACTTTTCTAAGGTGCATAATGGAACGGCCAAGAACCATATGGTCTCCGTATGTCTGTTCCTCAGCAAATGCCTTGGCTATCATATCTGTAATAAGTTCTGCTTCTTCCCATTCCCCATCCAGATAGTAGATGATTGGTTTTTCACCGGAACCTCTTTCGGAAACCAGGTCTTTATCATAATCTAAAGGAGAACACTTGAGAACCCAATTTGCCAGATTCAATATTTCTTGGTACGAACGATAGTTCCTGTTGAGTTTGATTATTTGGCCTTCCGGAACCCTTTTGGAAAAAGAATGAATACTTTTAAAATCAGCGCCCCTGAATGAATAGATGCTTTGGGCATCATCCCCTACACAAAACAAGTGACAATAGGGGAAGAAATTTTCAAGTAAAATCCATTGGAGGGGATTAGTATCCTGAGCTTCGTCTACCAGAATATGTGTATATTGTGATGCAACAATTTCCCGGAAATCAGGGGTCTTCCGAAACGTCATGGCCACAATATTGAGCATATCATCGTAATCAATGTACTTTCGGGAATTTTTATAGTCAAGATACACCCTAATGACAGGTTCGCAGATACTTTTGATTTTTGATGCTACTTGAATAGTATCTTGCGTTTCAGTTGTAAGATTGAATTTAAATTTGATAGAATCAGTAAGATTTTTTCTTGTATTTACTGAATAAGAATAAACCTCCAGAATCTGTTTTGCTGTAATCCGCAAATCCTTCACAGTAATCTTCTGCTTGTTATACACCCTCCCCATACAAAGTTTTATAGCAGATAACTGATCCTCATCATCCATGCACGTATACCCTGTCAGACGGAATATCTGAGGATATCGTTGAATTAGTTCCATACCCCACGAATGAAACGTTGAACCAGATAAATCTTGGGCACAGGGAAGATTCTCTGATTCAATTTGAATCCTGGAAACTATCTCATTGGCTGATTTTCTCGTAAAAGACAATATCTTGATGCTCCCCGGTCTCACACCTTGTTGTAGAAGATAAACTGCACGAGCGATGATAGTACGTGTTTTTCCCGTACCGGCTCCGGCCAACACAAGCAAATGCTTCCCTTCAAATGTTGTTGCCTGATATTGTTCTGGATTTAAAGTCGAAAAGTCCATATTATAATTTTTGAGCAGTTAACGACATATTAGTCAGACGAATTTACTATCGGTAAATAGACATATGGGGTGCCATTCCTCGCAAGAAGTATATCATCTGGCCCTGTACTTCCAAGATGGAAACATTGAAAAATTAGTGTGAATCGGAACAACTCCTGCAGTATAGCCAGTACATCTAATACTTGTTTTGTCTGAACGTCCATGCTTGCGAAAGTACAAATTACTATTTGAATGATGTATTGTTACCGGAAATATTTACCTCCTGAAAAGATTGTTCAACGATGCGGTGATATCTTTCTCCAGCTCGGAGAGGCGGTTCTGGATGGACTCTGTTGATTCCGGAGCTTATAAAAGTTTCTCGTCATTTTTCATATTAAAATATCGTCATCTACTATATTAAATCTCCGTCATTTGACATAATAATAGATGATAACTATTTGATTAATCAAAATTTATCCCCATCTTCGCATAATAGCATTTTTCTTATGGGTGAATCTAAAGATAGAATCGCAGATAAAATACTGGAGCGCAAATTAAAGTCATCCAGTCTGGTGGAAAAACCCTGATTGAGGCAGGAGCCAGGACGCTCAGAACTCTTGCGGGAAAACTTGATACCGAAAAAATGAAGGAACCGTCATTTATGATGGTTCTTACTGGCACTGGAGGGTATGCATATAAACGTGAAGATGGTGTGATTGTCGTTCCTGTCGGAGCGTT
This sequence comes from Bacteroidales bacterium UBA1722, assembly GCA_002317435.1. Classification (GTDB taxonomy): domain Bacteria; phylum Bacteroidota; class Bacteroidia; order Bacteroidales; family UBA932; genus Minthomonas. The sequence goes on from DCIQ01000213.1 coordinate 4,970, forward strand.
GAGGCCATAAATCGCGGGAGCACCGTCTGCCTGCCCTCCGGAGGACTTTCGCTTCAGCGGTCACAGCAGTTCTCCGGAGGACAGGCAGACGGTGCTGACTCAGTGTTCAAAGACACCCCTACGGCAGCCGGAAGCGGACCACCACGGTGCTTTCGACGTCCATCTCTTCGAATTCGAGTTCGGGAAGGGATTCTTCCATGGCTCCGTCGGCTGACATGATGGCTGATTTGGCCAGAATCCTGTTCGAGCGGTAGGAGCCGCGATAGGATTCCTGGTCACTGATGTAGAATGCCGGACCGAGAGTCTGACCTATGGCTTCGGTCATCATCAGGGCCTTCTCCCTGGCAGCCTTCACGGCCTCCACCTTGACTTCCAGCTTAAGTTTCTCTATCCCGCTGTATTCGGCCTTTTCGAGATTCACGTTGGAAATCCCCATCTCCTCAAGTGCCATAATGGCCTTCCCGGCCGTGGAGGCGTCACGGGTGAGCAGCTGGTAATCCCGGGACACACGGACATCCTGCCTGCCGTACCAGTACTTCCGGAAATTACTGCTCATGTCGCTTACCTTAAGGTCCTTTTCAACATCGATACCGACTTTCTTCAGGGCCCTTATCATATCCTTTTCCAGAGAGACCAGATCCCTGTTCCTGAAATCCTTCTCACTTATGCTTATGCTGAGATATATTCTGTCCGGGGTCACTTTCCTTACCGACTTGCCGGTGACTTCGATATAACTGTCATTCGGATTCATAGGCTGGTACTGCACCTGGCCGGACTGTGGTATCGCCACCAGTTCCTGCTGCCGACCGGGATCCGCCTGATAAACAGGCTGAGACTGGGCACCGGCGTTCGCCATCGAGACACCCATCATTATCATGGAAATAAATATACCGCGTTTCATAATGATAAATAAAAATTTGTTTCCCGGACATCTTCAAATATCAGACCACGGGCATATTTAAGTTATACTGAAAAATGAGCAACACAACTATCTTTTTGCTACTTTTGCGACACAATTTGAATCACCAATCATGAAACGTATATTAGTAGTAGGCGCAGGCGGACAGATCGGGACGGAACTGATTCCCCACCTGCAGAAACATTATGGCGCCGACCAAGTCATCGCCGCCGATCTGAAAGACGAAAGTGTCACCAGACTGAGCACTTTCTCCAGAGCCATCAAACTGGATGCACTGGACTTCGCATCCTATGGAGAAGCCGTAAAGAAATACGAAATCGACTCCATTTTCAACCTGGTGGCCCTGCTCTCCGCCACAGGGGAGAAAAACCCCGAACTGGCCTGGAAGATAAATATGGGAGCCCTTCTGAACTCCCTGGAACTGGCCAAGGAATTCCATACCGCACTGTTCACCCCGAGTTCCATCGGCGCCTTCGGTGCCAGCACTCCGCACGACCACACTCCTCAGGATACCGTAATGCGCCCCAACACCATGTACGGAGTATGCAAGGTATCGGGAGAACTTCTCTCCGACTATTATCATGAAAGATTCGGAGTGGATACCAGAAGCGTGCGCTTCCCCGGCATCATCTCCAACGGCTGTCTCCCCGGAGGAGGCACCACGGACTATGCCGTAGAGGTATTCTATGAAGTACTCGGGAACGGCCGCTACACCTGCACCGTACCTCGGGACGCATATATGGATATGATGTATATGCCGGATGCCCTGAACGCCGTAACCACACTTATGGAGGCCGACCCTTCGAAGCTGGTACACAGGAACAGTTTCAACATCGCCAGCATGAGTTTCACTCCCGAACAGCTCTTCGCGAAGATAAAGGAACGCATCCCGTCATTCACCTGGGACTATGATATCGACCCCGTCAAGGCTGCCATCGCCGCCTCCTGGCCCGATATCATGGATGACACCTGCGCCCGTGAGGAATGGGGATGGAATCCCAAATGGGATCTGGATGCCATGATAGATGATATGCTCCGTACCATCGCCTCCAGACTGAACAAGTAACATCCGGTTACATACCACACGAAAAATAGAGGTCCGTCTAATAACGGGCCTCTATTTCATATTCTGCGAAGATGGCGGCCGTGGCGTCCAGCTCATCTGCAGACGGAGTCTCCATAACCACCCCCTCCGGATTATACACGGTCCCCATTCTGACATGCTTGTTCCTGGCGATATCGTGATAGGGCAGCAATTCGACCAGGGGCCCGCACACACTGTGCCCGTCGGGTGCCTTCCGGACGATGCCCAGCGAACGCAGATATTGCGCGCAAGCGCGGAGATTACCTTCATCGGCGTTAACCCCTTTTATGAGGGGAATCCGGATTATGAACTCGTGACCGGAGGAGGCCAGCATCCTTATATTGGAAAGTATCAGCTCATTCCCCACCCCCGTGAAGAACTTGTGCCTGTCCGAATCCATCAGTTTCAGGTCCACCAGAAACAGTTCGCACCTGAATGCCACTTCCCTGACATATTCCGGGGAGGCGAAAAGGGTGGTGTCCACAGCCCTGTGGTACCCCCGGCAGGCATCCAGCAGCATCAGCAGTTTTTCTTTCTGCATAAGCGGCTCACCGCCGCAATAGGTAATGCCGCCCTCCTGCCCGAAAAACGGCTGTTCCTTGTCGATCTCCTTCCTCAGTTCC
>DCIQ01000213.1:7615-18881 GCA_002317435.1 Bacteroidales bacterium UBA1722
CTATGGTGTAGGGGTTGGAGGCGAACTCCATCGCCTCGGAAGGACAGGCTTCCACGCACTTCCCACATAAAGTGCACTTCCCGGAATCGGTCACGATACCCGTTCCCTTATGCGAGGAAAGGGCTTTCCGAGGGCATGCCTTTATGCAGGAGCGGCAGGCTATGCATTTGTTCCCGGTGTACAGTTTCGTCTGACCGGGAGACTGGCTCTCGGGATTGTGGCACCAGATGCAGTGCAGCGGGCATCCCTTGAAGAAGAGAGTTATCCGGATGCCGGGTCCGTCGTTTATGGAGTATCGCTTGATATCGAAAACGGGGAGGACGACCTCCCCGTTCTCTATTTCACCTGTCGGAATGATCATACCTACATCGATTCGTTCTGGGTACGGGCGATGATTTCCTCCTGATAATCGGCACAGAGGTCATTGAAGTAATCACTGTACCCGGCCACCCTTACCATCAGGTCCCTGTACTGGTCGGGATGTTTCTGGGCATCCCGGAGAGTATCGGTATCCACCACGTTGAACTGGATATGGTGTCCGCCGAGGCGGAAATAGGCACGGATCAGCTGACCGAGCTTGTCCAGATCGGCATCCTTCTTCAGCACCTGCGGGATAACCCTCTGGTTCAGAAGCGTACCGCCCGAAAGACGCTGGTCGAGTTTGCCGAGGGACTTCACCACCGCGGTGGGGCCGCGGAAGTCGGAGCCGTGCGAAGGAGATGTCCCGTCGGAGATGGGGAGGGTCGCCAGACGACCGTCCGGAGTAGCACCCATAACCTTTCCGAAATAAACGTGGCAGGTCGTCGAGAGCATATTCATATGAAAGACCTCACCCTTCGTGTTGGGACGGCCGTCGATAGCCTTGAAGAGGTCATTATATACCCTCACGGCGAGATCGTCGGCATAATCATCATCATTGCCGAAGAACGGAGTGTGATGACGGATATACTGTCTTTCCTTCTCGCAGCCGCGCCAGTTTCTGGAGACCATCTTCAAAATCCCGTCCATAGTGTATCTCTTCTCTTCGAACACGTGCTTCTTCAGCGTGGAGAGACAGTCGGTGACGGTGCCCAGTCCGGTACACTGTATATAGTCGGTATTGTATCTGGCACCACCGTCATAGTAATCCCTCCCCTTGGTTATGCAGTCATCGATAAGGACTGAGAGGAAGGTGGCAGGTGCATATTTGGCGAACATACGGTCTATGTAGTTGTTTACCTTGACCTTCTCCAGAACTATATGCTCCAGCTGCCTGAGGAATGCGGCATAGAGGTCTTCGAACGATTTGAAATCCCTCGGATCGCCGGTCCGGATGCTGACCTGCTTCTTCGTCACCGGGTCCACACCGTTATTCAAGGTAACCTCCAGCACTTTCGGCACATTCAGGTAACCGGTGAGCAGATAGGCCTCCTTGCCGAAGGCACCCACCTCTATACATCCGCTGCAACCGCCCTCACGGGCATCCTCCAGCGTCTTCCCCTGACGGACGAGTTCCTGCACGTAAGTATCAGGATTGAACAGGGACGGATATCCGTAGCCCATCCGGATCACGCGTGCCGCGGCACGCACCAGGTCATCGGAAGTCTTCTCGCTGATATGAACGGAGCAGCCCGGCTGCAGGATATGGAGTTCTCCGAGCACCTCCACTATTATGTAGGAGACCTCATTCTCACCACTTTCACCCTCACGGGTCACACCGCCCACATTTATGTTGGTAAAATCGTTATACGTACCGCTTTCCTTAGCCGTCACGCCCACTTTAGGAGGAGCGGGATGATTGTTCACCTTTATCCAGAAGCAGGACATATACTCCTTGGCCTGCTCCCTGGTAAGTGTCCCTTCCGCGATTTCCTTCTCATAGAACGGTCCCAGATGCTGGTCGAAATGGCCCGGATTCATGGCATCCCATCCGTTCAATTCGAGTATGGTGCCCAGATGGCAGAACCAGTACATCTGGATGGCTTCGCGGAATGTGGTCGGCTTCTCGGCGGGGACACGACGGCACACGCGGGCTATTTCTTTCAGTTCTCCGATGCGCCTGCGGATGCAGTCCCCTATGGTCTCCCCTTCGAAAGGAAATACTTTTACGTCCCCCTCTCCGGCAAGTCCCTTTTCGAGTTTCCTTATCTGCCTTTCCGCTTCACGAGCATGCCTTTCGGCAAGCAGAATCATAGCGTCACAGGAGATTTTCATGGCGGTCAGTTCGTCCTTGCGGTCAGTGGCGAACGGATCGTTCAGATAATCGAGCTTCTCTATCTGCTCATCTATCCGCTTCTTGAAGTCATTCATACCGCAGACGTAGAGTTTCCCGTCGAGGGCGGTATGCCCCGGAGCACGCTGTTCCATGAATTCGGTGAACAGACCGGCTTCGTACAGACTCTTCCAAGTCTCGGGGACGTGGGAGAATATCCTGTCCCGCTGGGTCTTTCCCTGCCAGTAAGGCACCACCTTTTCGGTATATTTCCTGATGTCCGCCTCACTGATCCAATAATGCTGGATCTCCCTGTGTTTCAAGACACGGAAATCATTCTCCGAATGACAGTTCAGTTCAGGGAAGGTAGGCACCGCCTTGGGTTTCGGCCCCCTCTCTCCTACTATCAGTTCGTCTTCTCCGATATAAATCTTCTTCTTCCTGCATATATTGTAGAAGTTGAGCGCCCTCAGTACCGGTATGGGGTATTTTCCCTCGTTTTCCCGATAGAATTCAGTTTCGATGAGAGCCCTCTCTATGGTGAGGGAAGGTTCAGTGTTGACTGACTGTTCGCGCAGTCTGGCTATACGTTCGTTCATATTTTGTACTTTTTATCGTTTCGTTATTGTTATTGTCGCGGAATGACGGCCGCCTGCTCATTCTGCAGTCCGTCCGGGCCGCGCCGGGACACGGTGCACCCGTCATGATATGATGAAACGGTGAAGTTACCAGATTATGCAGGAGAACAGTCCCCTTCCGGGCTTGTGACAGACATTCACTATGAAACTGTAGTTCTGCATACGATTGAGTGTTTATATATGCAAAGATAATCTTTTTCACTACTTTTGCCATGTGAGAAGAACTATTTTATCGGTAATCTGCTCTCTGCTGTTCATCCCCGCTTTCGGACAGGTCAGAGACACTGCCTATATGATGCAGTATGTAGTTGATGAACGAGGCGATACCCTGTTCGTCGACGAACTGCCTCCTGCATTCAAATACGTAAAGCCTCCCAAGGGGAAGAAAGGCAAGAAATGGCGTGACTACTACAGGCTCGTCCACAATTTCGCCAAGACCTATCCCTATGCCCTGCTGGCAGGAGAGAAACTGGCCGAGGCGGACGCCCACCTCGAACAGAAAAACATGAACAAAAGAAAAAAGACACGCTATATAAATGAATTCCAGGATGACCTGTTCGAGACGTTCGAAGAACCGATGAGGAACCTTACAGTCTCACAGGGAGCCCTTCTGCTCCGTCTCATAGACAGAGAGACCGGACTGACGCCATACTTTATCCTGCAAAAATACAAGAACAAGGCCTCCGCCGGATTCTGGCAGGGAATCGCCAGACTGTTCGGCTCCGACATGAAACGGCCCTACGCTCCATCGGGAGAGGACAAGGATGTGGAAGAACTTGTACAGATATACCAGCGCGGCGAATTCAACTACCTGTATGTCTCGATTTTCGGCAAACGTCCCCCCGAACCCGTCCAGCGGGCTGTCCACGACTATCCCCAGCGATATGGCTATTGACGCACCTGTCCTCACATTGGGGTCCTGCTTCTCCACGGAAGTGGGCGGCAGGATGAAAGAGGCCGGCTATGACATACTGGCCAATCCTTTCGGAGTACTGTATAATCCCGCCTCCATCGCAGAATCGGTCCGCATTCTGGCAGACCCCGCATTCCGGTTCACGGAAGATGACGCAGTCGAACGCGATCCCTACTATTGCGCTAAGCGCAAAACAGAAAAAATCTCCCCGCAGCACCGTCCCATAGCTCCCTGCATCGGCGGATACACCTCCTTCCGCCATCACGGTTCCTTCACCAGACCCACCCCCGAGGAATTTCTCCGCCACGCGAACGCCTCCCTCGAACTGGCCAGAGACTTCTACCGCACCGCCCGAACTGTAATAGTCACATTCGGCACCGCCTGGATATACCGGCTCCGCGAAAACGGGCTCATCGTATCAAACTGCCACAAGCACCGCCCGGATGAATTCATAAGGGAGAGACTCACAGTAGATGAGATAGTGGGAATGTGGAGTCCCATCCTGAATGCAGGAACGAAACGTTGGATTTTCACCGTCTCGCCGATACGCCATATAAAAGATGGCCTTCACGGCAATCAGGTCTCCAAATCCACCCTCCTGCTCGCCTGCGAACAGTTGAGCACCATATTCCCCGACACCGCAGAGTATTTCCCTTCCTACGAGATAATGATGGACGAATTGAGAGACTACAAATGGTATGAACCGGACGGGGTGCATCCCTCTTCCGAAGCGGTGGACGTCATATTCAGAAGATTCTGCGGACAGGACTGAACGGACACACCACCAAAAAAGACCGGCCCCCGCACAGGGAGCCGGTCTTTCTCTTATCATGATCCGTATGAAGATTACTTGCCCTGGGTTTTGCGGGGTGCTTTCTTCACGGGAGCCTTCGCTGTAGCTTTGGGAGCCTTGGGAGCAGCTGCGGTGGCAGCCTTCTTGGCTTCCTCACCGTCTGCGGCTTTCTTCGAGCGGCTGCGACGGGTAGCGGGTTTCTTCTCAGCCTTGGGGGCTTCTGCGACAGGAGCGGCAGTCTTGACATTCATAGCCTCATTGAAATCAACGAGTTCGATGATAGCCATTTCTGCAGCGTCACCCTGACGGAAACCGATCTTCATGATACGGGTATATCCGCCGGGACGGCTGGCGATGGCGGGAGCGATGGTGCGGAACAGCTCTGCCACGGCCTCTTTCTGCTTCAGGTATGCGAATACGGTACGACGTGAATGGGTAGAGTCATCTTTTGATTTTGTAATCAGGGGTTCTACATATTCGCGGAGAGCCTTGGCCTTGGCCAGAGTGGTCTGAATGCGTTTATGAAGAATCAGAGATGACGCCATATTGGAGAGCATAGCCTTGCGGTGGCCGCTCTTGCGTCCGAGATGATTGATAGACCTATTGTGCCTCATTTTCTTCTTCTATTTTTTTCTTTACTTCAATGTTATATTTGGAAACATCCAGACCGAAATTAAGTTTAACCCTGTCCATCAGAACATCTATCTCATTCATGGACTTCTTTCCGAAGTTTCTGAAACGGATGAGTTCATTCCTCTGATGTGACACGAGGTCTGCGAAAGTTTCGATATTCGCTGCCTTGAGACAGTTCAGAGCTCTGACTGAAAGTTCCATATCGGAAAGTCTGGTCAAAAGCAGATGACGCATGCGAAGGGACTCTTCATCGAGAACTTCTGCATTGTTCTTCTCAGGAACGACCTCCAGAGAGATCTTCTCGTCAGAGAAGAGCATGAAGTGATGGATGAGTATCTTGGCAGCTTCTGTCAAGGCTACCTTGGGATGGATGGATCCGTCGGTGGTTATCTCGAGAATAAGTTTGTTATAGTCGGTCTTCTGTTCCACACGGTAGTCTTCCACGATGTAGTTGACGTTCTTTATGGGGGTGAAGATCGAATCGATGGCAATAGTCCCTATCGGGGAAGATTCCACCTTATTCTCTTCAGCGGGTACATATCCGCGACCCTTCCCGATGTGAAGTTCGATATTCAGCTTCACTGAAGAATCCATGCTGCAGATATGAAGGTCAGGGTTCAGAACAGAGAAATTGCAAAGGTTCCTGGCGATGTCCTGTGCGATAAAATCGGTACGACCGTTAAGAACGATGTTCACAGTTTCGCTTTCGACGTCCTTCACCTCTCTCTTGAAACGGACCTGCTTGAGATTAAGGATGATATCCACTACACTTTCGATCACGCCGGGGATGGTGTCGAACTGATGGCTGACACCGTCGATACGGATGGAAGTGATGGCAAATCCCTCTAAAGACGACAACAGTATCCGGCGCAGGGCATTACCGATCGTAACTCCGTAACCCGGTTCCAGGGGGCGGAATTCAAAGCGACCGAAAGTGTCGGAAGCGTCGAGCATTATCACCTTATCGGGCTGTTGAAATGCTAAAATTGCCATTATAACTTATTATTTAGAGTAGAGTTCGACGATAAGCTGTTCGTTGATGGGCTCAGGAATCTCGGTTCTCTCGGGGAGATTCAGGTATTTACCCGATTCAGACTCACGATTCCATTCGATCCAGGAATACTTTACAGTATCGGCGATGCAGTTCTGAATAACTTCGAGGCTCTTTGAGCGTTCGCGTACACCTACTGTCTCGCCGGGTTTTACTGTGGTGGAAGGAACATTGCAGACTTCACCGTTCAGTACGATGTGGCAGTGCGACACCAACTGACGTGCAGCGGCACGTGTAGGAGCGATACCCATACGATAAACGAGGTTGTCAAGTCTGGACTCACAGAGAAGAATGAGGTTCTCACCGGTGGTGCGGCCGTTCTTCATCTTACGGGCCTTGCCGTACATATTACGGAACTGTCTCTCGAGAATGCCGTAAGTGTATTTCACTTTCTGCTTCTCGCGGAGCTGGGTGCCGTACTCGGAAGCTTTCTTGCGCTTCTTCGCCTGTCCGTGCTGTCCCGGAGGGTAATTTCTTTTTTCGAAATATTTGTCTGCACCGTAGATAGGTTCACCGAACTTGCGGGCAATTTTGGTGGTAGGACCTGTATATCTTGCCATATCTTATAAATCTTTATTAGTTAACAATTATACTCTACGGCGTCCTTTGGGACGGCATCCATTATGAGGAAGAGGAGTCACGTCGATGATCTCGGTCACGTCCATCCCCATACCGGCGAGGGTACGGATGGCGGATTCACGACCGGCACCAGGACCTTTCACATAAGCTTTAATCTTGCGGAGACCCAAATCATAAGCTATCTTACCGCAGTCCTGAGCAGCTACCTGAGCGGCATAGGGAGTGTTCTTCTTCGAACCTCTGAATCCCATCTTACCGGCAGATGACCAACTGATGACCTGTCCGAGGCTGTTGGTCAGAGTAACGATCACGTTGTTGAAGGTGGAAGAGATGTGGGCTTCGCCGTAGGCATCCACCTTTACAACTCTTTTCTTACTTGTAGTACCTGTTTTCTTTGCCATAATCAAGCTAATTATTTAGTTGCTTTCTTCTTGTTTGCTACGGTCTTCTTCCTGCCCTTACGTGTACGGGCATTGTTCTTGGTGCTCTGTCCGCGAACGGGAAGTCCGATACGATGGCGGATTCCTCTGTAACATCCGATATCCATCAGACGCTTGATGTTCATCTGCACCTCGGAACGAAGTTCACCCTCGATCTTGTAGTGCTCTGAAATAGTGTTTCTTATAGCGGCGATCTGCTCATCGTTCCACTCACTTACTTTGGTATTGCAGTCAATACCGCATGAAGCGAGGATTTTCTGGGCAGAACTGCGGCCAATCCCGAAGATATAGGTAAGACCTATCTCTCCTCTCTTGTTATTAGGTAAATCAACACCGGCTATACGTGCCATATTCTATTTAGACTTTTTTTGGTTTTACGATATTAAATTATCCCTGACGCATCTTGAATTTGGGATTCTTCTTGCAAATTACATAGAGGCGGCCTTTGCGTTTAACGATCTTACAATCCTCGCTACGCTTCTTGATGGATGTTTTTACTTTCATATCTGTTTTTTTTATTTGTATCTGAAAGAAATTCTTCCTTTGGTCAAATCGTACGGAGACATCTCCACCCGTACTCTGTCACCCGGCAGGATACGGATGTAGTGCAGGCGCATCTTACCTGAAATATGGGCGATAATCACGTGACCACTGTCCAATTCTACTCTGAACATAGCATTTGACAGAGCCTCAATGATGGTACCTTCTTTCTCGATAGCAGTTTGTTTGGGCATATTGGTGATATGTTTCCTTTTGATTTAATTGTATGATTTTTTACCTTCGATATAGTCATAATCGGTGAGAACCTCAGCGTGGTCCTTGCGGATGGCCACCATTTTCTCGAAATGCGCCGAATATTTCCCGTCAGAAGTACTTATGGCCCATCCGTTCTCATGGAGATAGATGTTCCTGGTACCCATATTGATCATCGGCTCGATACAAATGGTCATTCCTTCAAGGAGTTTCTTGCCCTGACCGGCGTTTCCGTAGTTCGGCACTTCCGGGGATTCATGCATATTCCTGCCTATCCCGTGTCCGACCATCTCACGTACGGCCGAGTATCCGAAACTCTCTATATAGGACTGCACGGCATGTCCGATATCCCCGAGTCTGTTTCCCGCGACTGCCATCTTTATGCCGCGTTCAAGCGATTCCTTGGTGACTTCCAACAGTTTGGCTGTCTCCGCCGAAACTTCCCCTACAGGGAAAGTATAGGCAGAATCACCGTAGAAACCCTTGAAGATGGTACCGCAATCCACAGAGATTATGTCCCCCTCCACGAGCCGGTAGTCCGACGGAAAACCGTGGACTACGACATCGTTTACGGAGAGACATAGGGTATAGGGGAAACCGCCGTAACCGAGAAAACCGGGCACTGCACCATGGTCACGTATGAAAGTTTCTGCAAGCCGGTCAAGCTCCATTGTAGTCACACCGGGAGCGACCTTCTTTCCTACTTCAGCCAAGGTCTTCGATACCAGAACAGCATTCTCCTTAAGAATGGCTATCTCTTCATCGGTCTTCAGTTTCACCATTTTGACTTATCTTTGAGTATTACATGCCGGCACGGCCTTTCAGTCTGCCGGTCTTCATCAAACCGTCATAGTGACGCATAAGCAGATGGGATTCGATCTGCTGGAGCGTATCCAGAACTACACCTACGAGAATCAGCAGGGAAGTACCGCCATAGAAATGAGCGAACTGGTCGTTGATTCCGAGGATCATGGCAAATGCCGGAAGTATCGCCACTATGGCCAGGAATACCGAGCCGGGGAAAGTGATACGCGACATTATGGCATCAAGATAGTCTGCAGTCTTCTTTCCGGGTTTCACTCCGGGTACGAAACCGCCGTTCTTCTTCATCTCTTCGGCCATCATGGTAGGATTCACCGTTACAGCTGTGTAGAAGTAGGTGAACGCCACTACGAGAATACCGAAAGTGAAGTTGTACCAGAAACCGGTGTAGTCACTCAATGTGGCGGCAAGTCCTCTGGAAGCGTCGAAACGGGCCAGAAGGAGAGGGAACATCATCAGGGCCTGGGCGAAGATGATGGGCATTACTCCGGCAGCATTCACCTTCAGGGGGATATACTGACGGACACCACCGTATTGTTTGTTGCCGATCACTCTCTTGGCATACTGTACGGGAACCTTTCTCTGGGCCTGTACGAGAGCGATGGTAGCCACGAACACCAGGAACAGGATAAGCAGTTCGACGATGAACATCATCATACCGCCTGCGGCGCCTGACCATTTCTGGCCGGCTTCAGCCACGATGGCGAAAGGCAGACGGGCGATGATACCGATCATGATGATGAGCGAAATACCGTTGCCGACGCCTCTGTCAGTTATACGTTCACCAAGCCACATGATGAACATGGTACCTGCCATAAGGATGATGGTCGCGAAAATGTTATATCCGAATCCTGAAACCATGAATGCTGATGCAGGGAGCTTCGCATGAAGGTTGGTTATGTATGCGGGGCCCTGGAGCAAAAGTATTACGATGGTCAGGTATCTGGTCCACTGATTCATTTTTCTGCGTCCGCTTTCACCTTCACGCTGCATTTTCTGGAAGTATGGAACCATAACGCCCAGAAGCTGGATGACGATGGAGGCGGATATATAGGGCATCACACCCAAAGCGAAGATGGAGGCGTTACCGAACGCACCGCCGGAGAACATATCCAGCAGTCCGAGAAGACCGGATGCCGTCTGGTTCTTCAGATTGGCGAGAGCGGTCGGGTCTATGCCGGGGATTACAACATAACTCCCCAAACGATAAACCAGAACCAGAAGGAACGTATAGACGATTCTCTTCCGGAGCTCCTCTATCTTAAAGATATTCTGTATGGTTTCAATCAAGCGTTTCATAGGACAGGACTAGAGTGTTATTACCTTACCTTCCAGCGCTTCAATCTTTTCCTTGGCAGATTTCGAGAATGCATTCGCAGACACTTCGAGTTTCGCGGTCAGTTCACCGTTTCCGAGAACCTTCACGAGGTCGTTCTTGGAGATGAAACCGGCTTCCATCAAAGTGTCGGGAGTGATTACAGTGATATTGTATCTCTCGCTAATGGTCTGAAGAGTAGAAACATTGACTGCTTTGTACTCCACTCTGGTAGGATTCTTGAAACCGAACTTCGGCATACGTCTCTGAATAGGCATCTGCCCGCCTTCGAAACCGATTTTATGACGGTATCCGGAACGCGACTTGGCACCATTCATACCGCGTGTTGACTGTCCGCCGTGACCGGAGCCTTCGCCCCTGCCGACGCGTTTCTGTCTTCCGCGGGAACCTTCTGCAGGTGTAAGATTATTTAACTTCATTTCTTCTCTCTCCTATTAGTTTAATTCTTCAACTTTAACAAGATGCAGAACCTTTTCAAGTTGTCCCTTGGTGTCGGGAGTCAGTTCCAGTTCCACAGTCTGGTGCATGCGACGGATTCCGAGTGAGCGAAGGTTAGCCTTCTGTCTCTCGGTAGAGCCATTGATGCTCTTTATCTGAGTGATTTTAACTTTTGCCATAGTGTTTCCTCCTTAACCTTTAAATACTCTCTCCATAGGAATTCCACGGACACCTGCTACGGTATAGGCATCTCTCATCTGGCTGAGGGCGGCGATAGTGGCCTTCACCAGGTTGTGAGGGTTCGACGAGCCTTTCGATTTGGCGAGCACGTCGCTGATACCGGCTGATTCGAACACTGCACGCATAGCACCACCGGCCTTCACTCCCGTACCGGGAGCGGCAGGTTTCATAAATACACGGGCACCGCCGAATTTGGCTTCCTGTTCGTGGGGAATGGTTTTCTTATTAAGAGGAACTTTCACAAGATTCTTCTTGGCATCCTCGATACCTTTCGAGATCGCTGTGGTCACTTCATTGGCCTTGCCAAGTCCATAACCTACGACACCTTTCTCATCTCCTACCACTACTATGGCAGCGAAGCTGAAATGGCGACCTCCCTTGGTTACCTTGGTAACTCTCTGGACTGCTACAAGCCTGTCCTTTAATTCGAGATCAGTTG
>DCIQ01000213.1:18950-19104 GCA_002317435.1 Bacteroidales bacterium UBA1722
TCTGCTAAACTTTTAACTCTTCCGTGATAAAGATAACCACCACGGTCGAAAGCTACTTCAGAAATACCTTTTTCGATGGCACGCTCTGCAGCCAGCTTGCCTACCAGGGCAGCTATCTGGGTAGCGGTCTTTCCGGCAGTTTCACTCTTTACGG
>DCIQ01000213.1:19189-19495 GCA_002317435.1 Bacteroidales bacterium UBA1722
ATCTGTTTATTGCTTCTGAATACTGCGAACCTGGGTTTCTCAGGAGTACCGTTGACATTTTTGCGGATACGGTAACGTATTCTCTGTCTTCTTTCTATTTTAGTAATTGCCATTTCTAATCCTCCTTAATTATTTAGCGCTGGCCGATTTACCGGCTTTACGACGAAGGGTTTCACCGACGAACTTGATACCTTTGCCCTTATAAGGTTCAGGAGCACGCATCGTGCGGATCTTGGCAGCCACCTGTCCGAGCAGCTGTTTGTCGCAGCTCTTGAGAATAAGTATAGGGTTCTGTCCTTTCTTTAC
>DCIQ01000213.1:19602-21493 GCA_002317435.1 Bacteroidales bacterium UBA1722
ACCTCAACACGATAACCGACTCCGACGAATTCCTGCGATATGGTGAATCCTTCGGATACGCCGACTACCATATTATTGATGAGAGCGCGGTACAGGCCATGCATCGAGCGATGACGAGGCTGGTCAGTAGGACGTGAAACATGTAATTCATTCCCTTCTACGGCTACTTTGATATCAGGATCAACCTTCTGGGTCAGTTGGCCGAGCGGTCCTTTAACCGTTACCACATTGTGAGCATCCACATTCACGGTGACGCCCTGCGGCAGGTGTACAGGTAATTTTCCGATTCTTGACATTATCTTAAATTATTAGTATTAATAAACATAACAAAGCAATTCACCGCCGATGTTCTGCTCCTTGCATTCCTTGTCGGTCATGATACCTTTGGAAGTGGATATGATGGCGATGCCGAGTCCGTTGAGGATACGGGGGAGTTCATCCACACCGGCATACTTGCGGAGACCGGGAGTCGAGATGCGCCCTATCTTCTTGATGGCAGCCTGTTTGGTTTCGGGATGATATTTGAGAGCTATCTTGATGGTATCGTAAGGAGTGCCTTCGACGATCTTATAGCTGAGGATATAACCCTTCTCGTGGAGAATGCGGGTTATCTCGTTTTTCATCTTTGATGCAGGAATCTCAACCACTTTATGACCGGCGAGATATGCATTTCTGACTCTGGTCAGGAAATCTGCAATTGGATCTGTCATTTCGTTATCTGATTTTAATATTTTACCAACTTGCTTTCTTTACTCCGGGGATGAGACCCTGGCTAGCCATTTCACGGAACTGAATACGGCTCAGTCCGAATGCACGCATATATCCTTTGGGACGACCGGTGATTGAACAGCGGTTATGCTTGCGGCAGGGAGAAGAGTTCTTCGGGAGTTTGTCCAGTGCAGCCCAATCGCCGGCCTTTTTCAGAGCCTCACGCTTCTCTGCATATTTGGCACACATCTGAGCGCGTTTCACTTCGCGTGCCTTCATTGATTCTTTTGCCATATGATTTCTTTATTTTTTAGTCTTGAATGGCAGCCCGAATTCGCGAAGGAGTGCACGGGCCTCTTCGTCATTGGTGGCTGACGTATTAAATGTTATCTCCATACCGAACATCTTCACGATCTTGTCAATGTCGATTTCAGGGAAGATAATCTGCTCTTTGATACCGAGAGTATAGTTTCCTCTGCCGTCAAATTTCTCATTGATACCGTTGAAGTCGCGGATACGGGGGAGAGATACGGCGATGAGTCTTTCGAGGAATTCATACATCTTCATGGAACGGAGAGTCACCTTCACGCCGATGGGCATGCCCTTACGCAGCTTGAAGTTCGAAACGTCTTTCTTCGAATATGTGATGACGGCTTTCTGACCGGTGATGGTGGTAAGCTCCTGCTGAGCCACCTCTACGAGCTTCTTGTCGCCTGTAGCGGCACCGACACCCTGATTTATGGTGATCTTCACGAGCTTGGGAACCTGCATTACCGACTGGTAATTGAATTCCTTCTGCATCTTGGCGATGATCTCTTCCTTGTATTTCTTCTGAAGATTGGGAACGTAACCTGCCAGGCTTACGTTTTCTTCTTTCTTAGCAGCTGCTGCTTTTTCTTTCTTTGCCATTACTTGATCTCCTCTCCTGATTTTTTGGCATAACGGACTAATTTGCCGTTTTCACCCATACGGCGACCGATCTTGGTCGGTTTACCTGTGGTAGGGTCAACTACCATAAGGTTGGAAACGTGAATGGCGGCTTCCTGTTTGATAATGCCCCCCTGGGGATTCTTTGAATTGGGCTTGGTATGTTTGCTGACCATATTTACGCCCTCTACGATAGCACGGTCTTCCTTGGGCTTTACAGAGAGAACCCTACCGGTCTTGCCTTTGGATTCGCCTG
>DCIQ01000095.1 GCA_002317435.1 Bacteroidales bacterium UBA1722
GTGGAAGGTCTCTTGCGTGAATACGTACGGGACGGGAGCGGAGGAGACTATTGCCGCAGGCAGGATAATACTCGCCTGCGGACACTCCGCCACCGACATATATGCCATGTTCGCCCGTAACGGGTGGGAACTGCAGGCCAAGGGGTTCGCATTGGGGGTACGGGCCGAGCATCCGCAGAGCCTCATAAATGATATCCAGTATCACGGGCACTATGCTCCCTACCTGCCGGCTGCAGAGTATTCGCTGGTGAGTCAGGTGGACGGGCGCGGAGTGTTCAGTTTCTGCATGTGTCCCGGGGGGATTCTGGTCCCTTCCGCCACCAGGCCGGGGACGGTGGTGCTGAACGGAATGTCCAATTCGCGGCGCAACAGTCCCAGGGCGAATGCCGGGATAGTGGTTTCCGTGGAACCCGAAGATATAGACGGCATGGCCTTCGGCGGTGACTCACTTCTCGGGGATGCCCTTTCCGGGCGTACCTCCGCGGAGGTGGCTTCAGCCATCAGGATGCTTCAGTTTCAGGAATCCGTGGAGCTCAGGGCCTTCGAAGCCACTCTCTCCCAGAAGGCTCCCGCCCAGAGAATGACCGATTTCGTGAGGAGCCGCCCGGGAAAGGCCGTTCTGTCTGAACTGCCTTCCACTTCATACGCTCCGGGGGCCAAGGCCGTAGTGCTGGATGAAGTTCTGCCCGACTTCGTCGCTTCCCGCCTGAGGAAAGCGTTCCCCCTTTTCGACAAAAAGATGCACGGATATTATACACGGGAGGCGCTTCTGCTGGCTGTCGAATCGCGTACCAGCGCTCCGGTGAGAATCCCGCGGGATCCGGATACGCTCTGTCACATATCCCTTCCGGGGGTGTACCCTTGTGGGGAGGGGGCCGGATATAGCGGAGGTATAGTGTCTTCGGCCATCGACGGTATCAGATGTGCAGAGAAGGCGGCCTCCGCATGCAGAAACCACCTTCCCTGAATCTTCTCCGATATCCCTCCTATTTGAAGGCATTCTCGCTGAGTCCGTTTCCGGAAAGGGCGAGTTCGTGGAAATAGTCCGGAACCGGCCTTCCGAGCACCGAATCGACATAGAGCCGGCCGATGTACTGGGAGAGCATGAAACCGTGACCTCGCATACCTGTGAACAGACCCTTGGCCGGATCGACTATGTACCTCGGTTCTGTGTAGTAACCTGACCAGGCGGCCTGGATACCCACACCCTTCAGCTGGGGAATCCATTCCGAGAACACTTCAGAACATATCTCGAGGAATCTCTCGGTGGAGACGGGGAGAGGCTTGCCTGCTTCGGAAGCATCCACCGCCGGGGATGCACATCCTATTATCTGCCCTGTATCGGTGAACTGCTGTCCATAGACGGCCGAGAAACCTTTATAATGGCGGCGGTCGATGAGCATATCCAGACAGAGACCGTCCTTGCCCAGCATGGGAAGCCGTTTGGTGATGAAGGCCTGATGCTTGATGGGATAGAGACCGGTCTCGATTCCCAATTTATCCGCGAACTTGGCTGCATTCGCCCCGAGGGCGTTCACGAATATCTCGGTATGGTATTCGGTATATGTCCCGTCGGGATTCTTCACCACCACCTTGTATTCTTCGCCGATTCTGGCCACATCCACGAGTTCGGTGTTCTCCAGAAGAACGCCTCCGGCCCTGCGGGCCTTCGTACGGACATAGTCAAGCGTCTTGCCTGGTGAAGCCTGCCAGCAGTCATCGGAGATGAGGGCGTGGGTGTACGTCTTCAGGTCAGGGTTGAAATAGGGGGAGACTTCCTTCCGGAAATCCTTGGCCTCCACCATCCAGGCATTTGACCAGGCGCGGGAAGCGTCGAGTGACTTGTAGGTGGTCTCATCGTGTACGAAACTTACATACTTGATGGGGTGGTAGTCCAGATCGGCTTCCTTGCTGTTCTGAATGAAGATGTCCCTGTTGTGCATCGCGATGTCCGCGAGGGCGGGTACCGAGAATGCGGGACGTCCGCCGGCGATACATCTCCAGGTGGAACCGCGATCCTTATTTATAAGGATGGGCTTGTATCCCTCTTCCGCGAAGTAGCGGAACAGTGAGGATCCCGCCATACCGCCTCCGGCAATAATGACTCCTGCCTTTTCCTTGACTACGGTGGTCGAGGCGGCCGGAGTGATTATTATGTTCTGCATGCTCGGATTCATCACGTTCCCGAGTTCCACGAGGTTCGCCATAGGTCCGCGGGGGGTGAATTCACCCGTCACTTCGATACCGTGGGCACGGAGGGCGGTTCTGGCCCGCTGCAGACATCTCTTTCCGCGGCAGGTCCCCATCCCCAGACGGGAGATATGCTTCAGTTCGTCGCAGGTGATGGTCTTGCGGTCGCCGATCAGACGGAGCAGATCTCCGATGGTCACATCCTCGCAGTGGCAGATGAACCCGTCGGCATCATCCGTCTTCCCCGGCTTGAATTCCAGAGGGGCGGGATAATTCTCCTTCACTATGAATCCTCTGGCGGAGGTTATGTCACCGGAGGGGACGGAAGTGGCATGCACTCGCGCCACATTGGTCTTGTTGGGCTTGCGCAATATCTTCTCTATCACGCCTTCCCCCACTTTCTGTCCGTTGTCGTCCACGAGGAATACCTCCGCACCTTCGGCGGCTTC
>DCIQ01000044.1:0-2420 GCA_002317435.1 Bacteroidales bacterium UBA1722
GAGAGCATAATGGCTAAAATGATTACTTTTTTCATGATATCTGATTATTTGTCAGGTTCACCCCGACGTTATTCTCAAGCGAATGTAACTATTATTTGTGACTTACTCTCCATACTTTTACTTTATTTCGCATATCATAAATGATTTGAGAAATTTCTTCTATCAGGAATCCAAACTGGAAGATAAAACAAAAGTGCGACAACTGAAAAAACGAGTCCTCCCATGGTGCCCAAAGCGAAAGTAAACCAGAACACCTCATCTGGGCCATCTATGAGGAAAGGTATGAGTCCAAGTACCGTTGAGAGAATGGTCAGAAAAGAGGGTTCTATCTTGTGATTGAAAGCTCGGACATAAGAGCCCAGACGGCGGGACTGTTGTGTTCTGTATTCACTGATAAGATATATGCCGGCATTGACTGTCAGCCCGCTCAACATTACCAGAGCAGCGAAACCACCCTGATCGAAATGACATCCGGTGAAGATGAACACAAGGAAAAGACCGATGAACGAAATGGGGATAAGCCCTATGATAATCAACGGATATCTAAGCGATTCAAACAAAATCGAGCAGACGAAGAAGATGATGGCTATAACCAGAAGCAGAAGGGAGACACTCCTGCTGGCATCCTTGGTATAATGGTATGAATACGCCTGAGCCTTATATCCGACCGGCAGGACAAAAGAGTTGAGCCGTTCAACTTCAGCATTGATAGTTTTCTTCGCACTTTTTTGATTTCCGACATATTCATAACTGACAGAAAGGGAATATTGACGGTTCCGCTTATAAATGGCGTTTCCGCTCTCCTTTTTCTCTATGGACCCGATGACCGAAAACAACATATCCCGATCCCCTATCCCGATATGCTCGTTCCTCAGATTCCATACGTCATACCTGTTCCTGTCGGATGAGACCAGTTCCACTTCCGTGTTTTCCCCGTTCAGCATACAGGAACCCGCCACGCGACTCTTCAATCTGGACGAAAGGGCCGCGTAAGCATCTGCCGGAGACATACCGCGTTCAGCAAGAGCCTCACCGTTATACTCAATCATATACTCATTGCCGGAAGAAAACCTATAATCTCCATATTCGTTGCCATATATTCCTATATCTTTCACCCACCCTATCTTTGAGAGTTCGTTCACCGAATTCTGACAATAAGCATACAAATCATCGTAGTTGTAACCGGTGATGATGATATTCTCACTGTGATAGTCACTTCTTCCTACATTATTGTTGAAATAACGCTGGTTAATGCCGGACACCGACCAATTGGCACCTCCGAAATCGGACGCCTTGTCTATTACGCGATTCTTCAGTTGGGAAGGGAATGCCGTATTCCCCACATCCTCCCGGAAGAGCACAGTTATCATAGCTTCGTCATAACTGTCAATGTTGGTCGTGAACATCTCAATCTCATAAAAATCAGAAAGAAAGTTCTCCATATAGAACACTATCTCATTCAGCTGTCCGACAGTACAGCCTTCAGGAAGCGAGGCCTTGATAATCAACTGTGGCCGCTGGACATTTCTGTAAAAATCATATTTCGAATTCTCAAGGAAAACAGAAATACATCCGCCGAAGACGGAAGCAAGGGGCCTTTTGAGGTGGTCAAGAAAAAAGTCACTGCCCAAAGTTCTGTTGTAAACCCGTATCCAGAAAGAGTCATCAGCCTCATCACCGCGGACCTTCCCCATACTGTCCTTAACCTGAGAGCCCAATTTATCGGGAAGACTGCTGAACGGTATTCCGAAAACAAGAACCACAAGTAAAACCACCACCCACTTATGCCGTCGGACAAAGGATAAATACCTTGAATACATACGATTGAACTTGACCGTACGCCTACGTCTCCTCATACTCCGATTACCGCCCCGTTCTTCCAATCTGAAACTGTCTGCCAATGCAGGGATGAAAAACATTGATATCAACAGAGAGACAGCCAGATTGATAATCACTACGGAGGCGAAGTCATCAAACATATTCCGCATTCCTTCGGGGAGCAGATACACGATGCTCAAAGCACCGATAGTGGTGGCCTGCGCTGCCAGAAGAGCGATGAAAACCTTCCTGTTCCGGTAATATCCATAATGGGAAATCATCACTATGGACATATCTATGATAATGCCCAGAGAAACCGTAATCCCGGCCATCGAATAAATATTGATCCGTACACTGAAAAGTACGTACAAGGCGAAAGAAACCAGCAGATTTGCGAGAAGCGCCAGAGATATCACCGACAGATACTTGAAATTTCTGCTTACAGCATAAACGAATGCCAGCAATATCAGGACAGACAATAAAGTCCGCCTGACTATCTTGTCAATCTCCTTATTGAGATAAGTCGAACTGTCATAATAGGGCACAGCTGAAAATCCATCCGGGAAAAACACGGAAAGTTCAGCCATCCTTGATTTCACTTT
>DCIQ01000044.1:2600-7322 GCA_002317435.1 Bacteroidales bacterium UBA1722
ATATCCTCCGGTTCAAAACCCGGTGAGAGATACACACCCACGCTGTTCACGGTCCCTATGGAAACTGAAGCGGACAAACTGGAGGACAAGGCACTGTATATTTCCTCAGAGGAGACACCGGTACTGAGAAGGACATCCGGTGAATATGAGACTTCCACATACATCGGAGCAGCGCCTGCCAGCATTACGGAAGCGACCCCGTCAAGGAGGGAGAGTTCATCCACGATATGTTTCTTGGCATACCGCTCGATCTGTGATGTCGGCATGTCAGCATTGACGTTATAAATCAGTATGGGAGAAGAACCCGCTCCACCCTCCGATGATGATATTTCAGGATATGACACCCCCGAAGGAAATTTGTCATATACACGCCGGATTTGTGAAGCCAGTTCGAATCTGACTGATTCGATATCCTTCCTGTTCTTGACCTCGACCGAAACAAATCCGTTTCCCTTATCTGACTTGGATCTGACTTCACCGGTCCCGCTGATGGACGAAGCCATCCCCTCTATCACAGAAGTGACTTCTTTTTCTATAACCTTTGCTGACGCTCCTCTCCAATGGAACGAGACATAAAGCGTACCTCCTTTTTCTTGAGGCTCATACTGAAGGTCAAGAAGAGGTATGACGGCCGCTCCGATAATGGACAGAACGACAAACACCAGAATAACCGAGAATGAGGAGAGACGCTTCATCTCCTTCTCCTGTATATTTCATAATAGAACATGGGAACCAGAAACAGACTCACCAATGTTCCGAGAATCATTCCCCCTATCAAAGCTACGGAAAGCGGGTATTGAAGGTCGGCACCGATGGAACCGCGCACCAGAAAGGGCATTATCGCCAGGATGGTGGTCAGACTGGTCATGATGATGGGCTTCAGGCGTCTGGTTCCTCCCATCATAATAGCCCTCAATATGGAGATGCCATTCCTGCGGTATCTGTTAATGGTATCCACTTTCAGAATCGAATCATTGATGACGATACCGCACATCACGATAATCCCGATAAGAGACATTAGATTGACTCCGGCGCCGCACAACAGAAGTGCGAACAGCGCCCCGGAGATATCGACACACACTTCCGACAGAATAATCATCGGCTGTACAAGAGATTCGAACTGTGCCGCCAGTATGAAAAAAAGAAGCAGAACCGAAACCAGCAGAACCACGGCAAGTTCTTTTATCATCTTGCGCCCCGAATAAAAGGCACCGGAATAATGGACCTCATATTCTTCGCTTTCGGACACCAGAGAACTTATCACGCCGGTTATCCTCTTCACATCACCATCAGGAACAGACATGTTCAAGGGATAGAAGACACCCTCCTTCCCGGAAATTATCCGTTTCAAATCACGTACGCGTCGTTCATTGAGAACTTCAGACAACGGAACAGCAACACCATCTCCGTTGGTCAGTTCAATGGATAGGAGGTCAGAAGTCACATCATCACCAATAACCACGGGTACCGAGCTGGAGCCTGTCATAATCTCAAATACGGTTTTCTGACGGGTCGCGCGGCTCAATGCGGCATATACAGATGAATAATCAAGCCCCCAGAACACCATCTTCTCCCTGTCTGCCACAAACATAATCTGCTCCTGCCAGGAAACCGGTTCCAATTCGATTTCAGGAAGTTCTTCATGAATCCTGGTGATAAATCCGTTGAGACGGTCAGGGTCCGGCACTTCTCCATCCGCTGACCTGATCATAGCGACCAGATCCGGTTCATCATCAGAAAAGACGACATTGAAGATATTGTCCGACGGAGAGAATTTCCATACGGCTGCCGGATACTCCTTTCCCAATCTTCTTGACACCATCTCCTTCACTTTACGAAGACTCTCCGGAGAGCCGGTCTCAATATAGAGGCTCACCTGAGACAGTTCCTGCTCGGGTGTGTGGGGAAGGAGAAAATCCTGCCGCCCGACCAGAATGTCATTTGATATGATGTCATCCTCCATCCCTTTCAGCAGCCCGGTGCTTCTCCTGTCATTTTCCTCGAGCGAGACCGGTTCGTTCCAGTCTATGGAGAGTATCATATCATCCTGCGTAAGAGGGGGAAGAACGGATTTGGGCAGAACGGAGAACAAAATTACCGTCACCGCCATCAGACCGAAAAACAGGAGCCAGACGATGCGCTGATGTCTGAAAGTCCACTTCAGGGTATGTTCATACCACTTTTCATACCTTATTTTGGAAAAGACAGCCAGAGACTCCGACTGTACGACACCATCCTGCCGGCGATAGAAAAAGCAGAAATAAACAGGGATGACACATACCGACACTATCAGGGATGAAAAAAGCGTCACCGTGATGGCCATTGCCTGATCATAGAACAGATCCCCTGCTATTCCGCTCAAGAAAATCAAGGGAACAAACACGGAACACGTTGTCAGCACCGAACTCAGCATCGGGGATATTACTTCCCGTGGAGCCTTTACGACAGCCTCCCTGAGGGAACTCCCACGCTCCCAGTGCTGGGTAATGTTGTCAATGACTATAATGGAATTGTCCACCATCATCCCAACCCCGAGAATAAGGCCGGAGAGAGATATTATGTTGATGCTTATACCCATCAGATACAGCACCAGCATGGACATTACCAGAGACAGGGGTATCGAGATGGCCACCAGAACAGGAGACTTATAGTCACGCATGAACAGCAGGAGAACCATAACAGCCAGAATGGCACCGACTATGATATTCCCTTGAAGATTATTGATGGAATAGTCAAGAATCTCCGTCTGATTCCGACTGACCTTGAATTCCAGTTCAGGATATTCTTTTGAAAAGTCATCCATCAATTCAGTCATGGATTCCCTCAAATCATCCATTCGTGCATCTGACTGTTTGATGACCGCCATCGTCACAGCCCTTCTCCCGTCAGAACGTACCAAACCATCAGCATCCTCCCCGGCAAGTTGCACGGTAGCCAGATCAGTAAACCGGAACACCCTGCCCCCCACATTCAAACGGATATTTTCAATATCCTCCTGTCCTCTTATTTCAGAATCGAATCTGATATTCCACTGATAATGGCCATCCTTAATCGTAAGGTTTCCAAGGGGGACATTATTGGCCAGCAGTACATCTTCAAGCAGGGTCGCATCTTTTCCCAATGCCTTCAGACGCTTCATGTCCGGCTCCACCACCAGCCTGGCCCCATGAGTACCGCTGATATCAACTATCGCCACCTGCGGAATCTGCTCAACCCTTCTGGACACGACTTCCCGAACAAAACAGCTCATTTCCATGAACTTCTCAAGATTGTCATCGACTCCGGTGACATCTAAGAAAAAAGCAGGAATATCCGTGGCACTCGCCTTCATAACCTTTGGACGCTCCATACCATCCGGAAGATACTGCAGTGCCCTGTCAACCTTCTCATTGACCTCCAGATAAATGGGACTGACAGGCGATCCGTGCTGGAATTTCAAAAGGATGGAGCCGCCGTCATTCACAGCCTCACACCGGATGCTTTCAAGTGAAGGTATCTGAAGCAGCTGGCGCCTCAGAGGCATAATGACCGATTCGTTCACCTCCCTGACTGATGCTCCGGGCAGTGAGACCTGGACTGAAATCCTGGGTATATCCACATCCGGCATAAGCGAAACAGGAAGTCTGGACAGGGATACCATCCCCAGAATCAGTACGGCTACGACAGACATCGTCACCGCTACAGGACGATTGACAAGAAGTTTCAGCATCTCCTCACTTTCTTAGTTCCACTGAGGACTGGTCCGCAAGATTAAGATTCCCCGAGGATATTACGATACAGCCTTCCCTTACCTCCGTCTGCTTCCTGACACAGCCTCCGATGACATGGTGAGTACTGTTTGACTGAAGAATATCGACATATAGCCAGTGGGCCTTTCCGTCCGACGGATCATAAGTGAATACCACGTCATACCCGTCCCTCATGACCACGGCGCTTTTGGGAACGACCAGCATATTTTCCCCCTCACTCTTGAGATATACTCTGACATTCATTCCATCAACCAGACCGCTTCCGCCCCTCACAGATGCTCCCGCTGAGACCTGTCCTTTCTCATCGACAAAAGGATTAACGTAACTGACAGAACCGTCATATTTCACCTGTGTATCGAAGAGAGGAGAAACGGACACCGGTCTTCCGACAGCGACAGACGAGAGTTCCGACTCTATAAGATTGAATTTCACATCAAACGAAGAATCATCTATCACCATGCAGAGAGTTCCCTCCGTCTGTTCGTAGGGCTTCTTTTCAAGGTTGGCGACGACACCTGAGAAGGGAGCCCTGAGAATTGAATTCTGAAGGTTCCTGCAGGCTTCGTCATAACTGTAGCCCGCGGCAGCATAACCGGACCGGATACGGGCCACCTCGACCATATCACTAGGGACATCGGATGTATCCTTGCCATACCCGTAACTGATAAGATTGTCATAAAAATCCAATCTCGCCTTTTCCATGGCATTCCTTGCCTCAGCCAGTCTGCGACCGGCCAGAACGGTATCCAGTCTCGCGATAGGGTCTCCTGCCTTGACACGGCTTCCGTTCCGGACATAGATTTCCGCCAGGGTTCCCTGTGACTGGAATGCCAGCTGGGCCCTGCGGACACCACGGAGGACTCCGTTGCTGATTATTTCACGGTGGAACGGAACGCGGCGGAGGACCATCGTATCCACGATGTTCCGTTGTTCTTCATAAACATTGCGCGAAGCGCTTTGCTCCTCCTCACCG
>DCIQ01000044.1:7397-13342 GCA_002317435.1 Bacteroidales bacterium UBA1722
CTTTTCATTTTCCTTGTTTTGCCGGTCAGCGTTCACCGCTCAAAGCCTCGAAATCGGCATCTACAGCCTTGTTCCCGAGGTAATCGAAGAGGGTCATCCTGCGAATCGAATAGTAATAAATCCACCAGTTGCTCAAATCGGTGAGATACCGCAGTGAGGCGTCATCCATCTCCGACTGAGCCGTATTGAGGTCCGTGACGCTCAGTGTCCCATTGAGGAACCGTTCCCGCGCCGAGGCATACCTCTCCTTTCCGACGGCATCCGCCCTCCGGGACACCATGCATTGACCTCCCTGTTTGTTGAACTGCAGCACTTTCAGTGCAATGTTCTCGTTGATTCTGTTCACGCTCTGTTCGATTTGGGAGGCTACGACCTCCGCCTTCGATTTCGCTACCTTGACTCCGCCCCGGTGCACTCCCCAGTCCAGAATCGGAACTGTCAGAGAAATGCCGACCACCTCCTGATCAAGGGGGGAGCGATACGCCGATGGTATGTCATTTCCGACCTGATTCAGACCGAACTGGAGGGACAGGCCCGCTGAGAGACCGTTTGTGGCCCTCGCCTTGGCTATCTCCTGCTCGGCGGACAATGTCTGTATTTCGTTATCGAGAGTGGTAGAGGAATTGAGAAACACCTTCGTAAGGACATCTTCATTAGAAAGAAGAAGATCCCTGTTTTCTCCTGGCATATCCAGAATGATGGAGACGTTTTCATTGAAGCCCAGATATGTCCTCAGCTTCATCATCGCCATCTGTTCTTTGACGGCGCAGTCACTGATGCTTATCTCGCTGTTGAGAAGTTTCAGTTCGAGCTGGAGCAAAGCGTCCCTGGTAATGGTGCCTACGGTGAACCTTTCCTTGGCCATCTCATATAACTGGGAAGTATTGTCCCGGGAGAATCTAGCTATTTCGGACTGTTTCTGCGCCTGAAGCAGTTCGAAATAATAACCCACCACAGTTTCAGTCACCTCCTCCATAGACTCCAGATAGACGCGCTTGGCCAGTTCGTATTCTTTGGGTTTGATCTTTTTCTCCCATTTGAACGAATTATAGCCGTTCAATGGCTGATTCAGTGCGATATAGACCGGTTGGGAATTATACGTAATGAGTCTTTCCGGTGAAAACTGGTCCAGACGGTTGAGACCGGTGGCCAGTGAGACGGTACCTCCTGTCAGCGTGATGTTCTGCTTCAGCGAGAGGTATACGTCGTTATTCATATAGTAGTCATTGACATATCTGTATGCCCCGGTCTCGCTGCTCTGCACCCTGGACAGGGTCCGGTTGAAATTCCCGAGATCAGAAATCAAACTGAGGGAGGGTAGCAGTTCGGAACGGAAAATGCGGTATTCCCAGTAGCTCACCAGAAAGGTATGCCTCGCCAGCAGCGCTGACGGCGACTGGTCTCTGGCCGTAGCTATGGCACCGTCAAGATCAAGACGGATTTCACTCCCCGGGGTACCGACGACCTGAGCCGATGACTGCCATTGGCTCAGACACAAGGCAACTATAAACCCGAAGATTAACCTCATATTACGATAAAGTAGAAACAGATTTCCAAAGTTAAAAACTATTTTGAGAGTCCGTACGCAAAACACGCTTTGGACACTCAAGTGCAAATCAGATTGTCTGTTTTTCTGACACGCAAGAAGGGCACCCTGTTGAAGAAAGTGCAGACTGATAATTCGATGAACAATCAAAGACTATCAATAACAGAAACATACTCCATCCACACCTCATCACTTGATACAGGATCTCCCACAATCAAAATTTCACCGGAAGGTTTTATCATACATCGATGGAGCTGCTTGAAATTTGTCAATGAGGTATTCTTCTGCTCCAATTCAAGAGAGTCATCAATAAAAGCGCGATATTGAAGACGGGCATTGACAAGACGCTCACAAACCGATTCCTTTTGGCCGGCCCTTGGAGCATACACCACCGCGAAATTGAAATTCGAATGCTCTTTCATCTGGTAATAAAAAGATTCAAGAATATAAGAATTGACGATTTCACAATTGGAGCAATCCGTGGAATCAATATAAACGAGCATTTGATAGCAGTCCGGAGCATTGAACTTTTCTACAGACGGTTGGCCACCGTTGAAGACACACAACATACTGTCCGGAAAGGTCAATATGAAACCATCTTGAACGTCACCCGAAGAGGAAAGATTACCGCAGGAAGTGAATAATGAGAAAAAAACAAGAGCCAGAAGACAGCGTTCCATACCTTCTATTGTAAAGACACAAACTTAACTCCTGTTTCATTCTCCCCTATGGGATAAGTGATAATCATATCCGATTCAGAAACAAGATACATCCCGATGTCGGAGACGGAAAACGCACTGCCATCTATGATAACGGTATCACACAGAACAGACTGCCCACCTGAATACCCGCATAATAAAGATTCGCCAACTCTGAAATCAGTGCATGTACACACAAAATCTTCAGGAGTACCTGCGAAATGAGATATTCCGCTGACATAACGACCGTTCCTGATTTCTGTCAGTAATTCCATCACATTATCCATATTCTTTTCCCATATCGATTCGGGAAAATTCCTTCCGAAAAAATCAATATAGACTGACCGTTTCAAACCTGCTGTATCAAGAAGATAAACGGTATTTCTTATACTCTCGTGAAATACCAGACCTTCATTTGTGACATAGAATGATTGGAAACCTAAAAACATTCTGCAACGTGTCTCGGTTTCAGTAGTCGGTACACATCCGGAAAGTATCTGCATCGTCTCCGGATCGACTATGACTATGCTATTTGTCCCGCAATGTTCCATAGATTTCAGGAAAAGTTTACCATTGAAAATGCAAAAATCACCACATAGCACAGGCAAATCATTCTTTGCCAAAAATTCACCGTCAAGGGAATAACTGATCAGTCTGGAACTGCCGCCGTCATTAATGTAAATCACACCATCCACAACGCAGAAATCGGTGACGGTGATATATTCATCCGGACCTCTGCCAAGTTTTTTAAGAAGGAAATCCATATCGCCATCTTCAGAAAATGATGCTATCGAATTTCCATCACTCACATAAACTTTACCATTATACGGATAGAACTTTATGGAAAAACTTGTTGGATGAAAAGACGAAGTCGAATCATACCGAACTACCATAGATTTGTCGATTCTGAAGAAATCAGTAATCTCCATAGGATGGTCGGCACGATTGTCGGCTATATGAACAATTATTTCTTCTTCCCTCTCCTTAACGCAGGAAAACAGAAACAGACCTGCCAATAATACTGATAGGCAGCGGATTGAGAAATGCATGATGATACAAAAATAAACGTTTATTAAAGATAGAGAAACAGCCGCCGGGTACTTTTCTGAATACTATCAAAAACCAGAACCCAGCGACTATCACAGAAATAATTTTATTTTTTAACTACAATCAGCAGCACTGCATTCATAAGAGGTCAGCGCTTTACAGCAAAAGATGGTACCTTCAGAATTAGAATAGAGGCCTTTGTCATTAGCCACCACACGACAACGGCATGCGTTGAGTTCTAAAACAGATACGGCTAGGATTGCAAGAGCAAATACTACGATGAACAAAACTTTTTTCTTCATAACAATAAAAAAAATACTAAACCCTACTCTGTTTCCGGCTTTTCGGTTCCGCCTAAGAATTCTCTTCACAAAAGTCGGAAATAAAATCCTGATTATGCAACTTTTAGTGTGACCAATCAGTTCACAGTGACCTGATTGGTCACACTTTCATACTCCATAACCGACAGGGCCGATGAACCTATAGTATTCAATAACCTTACTCATTGTCATCATTGCTTGCAGAGAAACTGCCATGCCGGCTCTCGCTGATAGCTCTAAAAAAATCATATTTAAGGACTTCTGATATTTTCATCAGAAGATCAGTGTCCAGTGTTTCCTTTTTGAGAATCCTGTGGGCGTTCTCACGTGAACATGAAAGAGTCTTCGCAAAATCAGTGACAGTAATACCTCTTTCCAGAAGAACTTGTCTGATCATTTCACCAATCTCCATAAAAATTACAAGTAACGTGCTGAAATACTCCCTCATAATCAGCGGCAAAAAAAAGACGTGGGAGTCTGCTACCAACTCATCCCACGTTCAGGCCTTCGCTGCCATATTCCGGAATAAGCGATGCAGCCGGCCACGTCAAGATGATATATGGAATTCGCACATTGGTGTGCGCAAACTATAATACCACTTGCGTGGACGCTCATCGTAAACCTTCCGGAATGATTTCAAATTGCGAAGTTTGAACGTGGAAGTTCTACATAATAACGTCTTCAGTATGTATCAATCCAGTGTGCCCGAAGGCACCTGAACCCCACAAATAT
This sequence comes from Bacteroidales bacterium UBA1722, assembly GCA_002317435.1. Lineage (GTDB taxonomy): Bacteria > Bacteroidota > Bacteroidia > Bacteroidales > UBA932 > Minthomonas. The sequence continues at coordinate 11,741 of DCIQ01000044.1, forward strand.
AATTACAAATAACTCATTCAGCAACAAATCTGTCCAAAAGAGATGCATAATCTCCAATCTCCCCACGCCGTTCATCAAGTAATGAGGTGGGACTTAATATGGCCAAATAATGTTATCTTTGCCGGAGAACAAACAGGTTAGGATATGTGCACATCTGCCCTACAGGAACGTTACGTCAATTTCTACACTGATTTCGCCTTCAAGAGACTCTTCGGAACGGAGGTGAACAAGGATCTTCTGATCAGTTTTCTGAACTCCCTGTTCTCCGGGAAGGAGGTGATCCGTGACCTCAGGTATCTGAATGTCGAGCACATGGGACATATCGCCACCGAGAGGAAGGCGGTTTTCGACATCTACTGCGAGAATGAAAACGGAGAGAAGATTCTCATCGAGATGCAGAAGGCCGAACAGGACTTCTTCAAGGACAGGAGCATCTTCTACAGCACGTTCCCCATACAGGAACAGGCTCCGCATGGCAGATGGAACTTCGAGTTGAAACGGGTCTATACCATCGGTATCCTGAACTTCACATTCGACGACAGTGACGACGGTTACCTGCATCATGAAGTCAAACTTGTGGACATGAAAAGCGGAAAGGTCTTCTATGACAAACTGACCTATATTTACCTTGAGATGCCCAAGTTCCTCAAGAGCGAGTCGGAACTCACCACGCTGTTCGACAAGTGGCTCTATGCCATAAAGAATCTCGCCACCTTGATGGACCGGCCCGCGGCACTCCAGGAGACCGTTTTCAGCCGGTTTTTCGAACAGGCGGAGATAGCCGCCTTCGATAGGGATGAGCTGCGCGGGTACCGCGAAAGCCAGAAAGACTTCTGGGATCTGAACAGCGTCATCGAAACAGCCCAGAAGAGAGGATGGACTGAGGGAAGGGAAGAAGGAAGAGAAGAAGGGAGAGCAGAAGGAAGAGCAGAAGGACGGACGGAAGGTGAAGCCATAGGAGCAGAGAGAGCCAACCGTGAGAATGCCGCCGCGATGAAATCTGAGGGGATTCCGCACTCTGTCATCTCACGAATCACCGGTCTGAGCGAGGAGCTCATATCCAACCTGTAACGGAAAGACTCCGCAGAATTATCTGCGCCGCCTGCCAGTCTGAAATAATGAAACTGCGCATCGAAAATGAACGGCTAAAAAAAAGTTATGCCGTTCAGAGGAAGACGGATGGGGAACTGGAGTATATTCGCTTAAAACCGAAGAGTTTGGCATAGTGGACCTGCTGTCCGGGGACTACCCCATCAAGGATCTTTGCTACATGATGGGCGTAAGCAGAGCCGGGTACTATAAGTGGAAGAATCACGAGCCATCTCCCCGCGACAATAAACGCGAGGATGTGATTGCCAAAGTCAAGGATGTCCATGAATCACATCCCACACACGGCTACCGCTGGACAGCGGCATATATCCGCATCAATATGCAGATAATCATCAGCGACAACTACGCCTACAAATGCTATCGGTATCTGGGAATAAAGGCCGAGACCAGACATAGGGTCCACTATAAACCACGCAAGGTGAGGGACTTGTATCCCAACCTTATCTTCACCACATGGGAGACGGTGGACCGTCCAAAGCAGGTCATTGTTTC
>DCIQ01000044.1:13527-16723 GCA_002317435.1 Bacteroidales bacterium UBA1722
GCCTGCTGAAGGGAACCACAGAGCCGGTAATACTGCATACGGATCAAGGCAGCGTATATGCCTCGATGGCATACAACGAACTCATCAAGGACACTAATATAGTCCGTTCAATGTCCCGGGCGGGAAAACCCACGGACAACCCTGTCAACGAAGCTCTGAACGGCTGGATCAAGGAAGAAATCTTCATTGACTTCAAACTGGAGCAATGTAATGGAAGAGAAGACTTTATACAAACTATCAAACGCTATGTCAAATACTACAACACGCAAAGGCCGTGCTTCGCCATCGGCTATGACACACCGGAAAACTACCGGAAACGCTACTACAAGGGAGAACTGCCAAAGAAGAACACTTTTGAGAGCAGGAAACTGACCTCAGTGCCAAAGTTCGTACAGAAAAGACGGCAACAGGCTGATAATAAGAAAACAACGGATGATGTGTCTACTTCTGAAAACGGAATCCCTGAAAAAAGTTGAAAAATGTCTACTTTTGTAAAAAGATATGAGGTAAAAAAATTGCCGATGTCTACTTTGGAAAATATTAACATCTAAAAATTATTTTCCGTGTCTACTTTTCGCGTCCGGTACACAGTCCTATCTGGCCGCATCCAGAAAATAAGATTCCAGTGAAAACTCGTTAAAAAAAATGCAGCACAATAATAAAAACTCATTGGAAAAAGTGCAGCAATACATTGAAAACACGTTTGAAATAATGTATATTCGCACTGGATAACATTGAAGATTATGTTGAAAAGAAAGATTGAAGATACTCTCATTGATTGGAAAAACAGGCCTAAGCACAAACCTTTGGTTATAATGGGCATCCGCCAATGTGGAAAGACATTCATCGCAAGGCATTTTGCAACGGAGAACTATAAGAATGTCGTATATATTAACTTCATCAAGGAGCCGGAGCGAATCAATGCATTCACAGGCTCGAAGGATGTGGACAACATATTGCTTAATCTTTCTGCACAGATCCGAGGCGTCAAGTTCATCCCAGGAGAGACTTGCCTCATCTTCGATGAAATCCAAGAATGTCCGGAAGCAAGGACATCGCTGAAGTTTTTCAAAGAGGATGGCCGTTTTGACGTAATCGCTACCGGCTCACTGCTGGGAGTCCGGGGATATGGCGACGAGATAAGGAAAAGGCATCGTAAGCTGATTCGCAAAGAAGATACAGGAATAAACTCTGTTCCTGTTGGAAGCGAAGAAATTATCGAAATGTACCCGCTGGACTTCGAGGAGTTTCTTTGGGGAAACGGATTGACCTCTGATGTCATTGATGCTCTCAGGAAGTGTTGCAAGGAAGAAACCCCAGTCCCTGCCGGAATTCATATCGCGATGAAGAAATATCTGAATCTCTATGTCGCAACTGGAGGTCTTCCTGCTCCTATCAACGCCTTCCTGACCACCAACAACATGAATGCTGTAAGCAGAGAGTATCAGAACATCATAAAGGAGTATCGCGATGATATGGTCAAATATGCCCCGGACAAGGACAAGCCACACATTAGAGAGTGTTTCAACTCCATCCCAAAACAGCTCGCAAAGGATAACAAAAAGTTTCAATACAGCATTGTCAAGCCAGGAGGGCGAAGCGAAACTTATATGGGATCTCTTCAGTGGTTAGAAGATGCCGGCATCATCTGCCGCTGCTATAATACCGACATCACCGGTCTTCCGATGGAAGGGAACGCGAAGGACAATGTTTTCAAGGTATACACGGCCGATATCGGACTTCTCATCGAAATGCTTGGTCCTGGGACACGGGCAGACATTCTGCAGGGAGATCTTGGAGGTTTCAAGGGTGCTATCTACGAGAACCTGATGGCAGACACGCTTCATAAGAAACACCAGAACTTATACTATTTCCAAAAGGACTCCGGACTTGAACTGGACTTTCTTGTACGCATGAAAGGAGAATGCGTCCCGATTGAAGTCAAAGCAAAATCCGCACAGGCGAAAAGTGCCCGGACGGTCTTGAAGCATCCTGATAAATACGGAGTAAAACAGATTATCAAATTCGGTGACTATAACGTTGGCAGGGAAGGCCAACTACTGACTCTCCCTTCCTATATGCAGTTCCTTCTCAATCTCCAGCCCGAAGAAATCATTCTTGAACCTATCGATGTTGATGCTGTGAATGCGATGGCGAAAGAGATTCTGTATCAGTAAGCCCTAGCCTGCATTATTCATACTGTTCCGTTACGAAAGAGTTAAATGGCAGTGCATCAGCGTGAGCACAGCGATGACGATGAAGAATGTAGTGAACCCTACTTTCGAAGAGGAAGAGCGAGCACCGCGCTGAGGTGCTGCCAGTTAACTCTTGGAGTAGGAATTAGTATGAATAATGCAGGTTAAGTTCTAACTCCGATACGACATCTCCGGATTTGATTTCATACTTGCTGAACGATTCCTGTGCCACCTGCCAGTCCTATCTGGCCGCATCCAGAAAATAAGATTCCAGTTCGGAATCGACGGTCCCGGGCTCGTGGGGCCGGTCCATAATCAGTTTCCCCTTGTCCAGGAGCAGGATCCGGTCACAGATATCGTTTATGGAAGCGAGGTTATGGCTGGACACGATGACAGTGGTGCCGGATTCGAGGTTCATCCTGCGGATGAGTTTGGCCACCACTATCTGTGAACTCGGGTCCAGATAATTGAAAGGTTCGTCGAGAATCAGAATCTTCGGAGCGACTATCATGGCGGCGATGATGCCGATTTTCTGGCGGTTTCCGTTCGAAAAATCGTGGATGAGTTTTCCCGTGCCCAGAATCTCCCCGTTCATCAGGGTCTCGTATTCTTCCAGTCTCGACTTCAGTTCCATATCAGAAATCCCATATACCTCCGCCACGAAGCCGAAGAATTCCTCTGGCGTATAGAAGTCTATCAGAAATGTGGAGTCCAGAAAGGAGCCTGTTATGGATTTCCAGAACGGGTCCTCGGCCACATTTTTCGAATCGATGAGCACTCTGCCCGCAGTGGCCTGTATGATGTCGAGAACGAGTCGCATCATCGTGGTCTTGCCGGCACCGTTGTTTCCCACCAGACCGATGAGTTCACCGTCGTTCAGTGTAAGCGAGGGGATATCCAGTACAGTATTGTTACCATACTTCTTCGTAAGACCGTCTATCTCTACTTTCATATCTGCATGTATTGATTCATATACTTGTATTTTTTCTTCTCGAACCTGC
>DCIQ01000044.1:16733-24691 GCA_002317435.1 Bacteroidales bacterium UBA1722
TTCGAGCCATCTGAAAAAGAATTTATGCCAGATGATGCCGGCCACACCGGCCAGTGAAAGCATCACCTGCGACAGCCACCCGGGGTAAAGTACCAAACTCAGATATCCGACAGCCATCATGAAAAGTACGTATAATAAAGAAGACCATTTAAAATGAGTGCCCTGACTGTTACCGAAAGTTTTCCCGAAAAGATCCAGAGGGACCACGTCAAAGGTATCCCATAGGACCAATATGTTTCCAAAACCTGTCACGAACAGAAAAATCGAAACCAACGTCAGGACAGAAACGTCGCTCCAGATACACAGCGGAAGAGAGAGAATAAACCCGGCAGCTCCTGTCACCATCCCCAAAAGATACTTGTCGCAGAGCAATCTCCAGAGCGGGACAGGTCTCGTCCGGATCCCGGCGAAGAAATTTGATTCCACTGTAAACCCGCGCTGGGTAACCAACATTCCTGAAAAAAAGATAAAAAGAAGTATCCAATATGCACGGAAACCGTTGTCAGGACTGAAACTATAGCAGACAGTTTGAAAATAGATGAAAACACATAAATAAATCGTCGAGTTCCGTAATCTCTTGGATCTCAAAAAACTTCTGGCCTGTATGCCGAAGACGTGCCTCCCCGCTGCGGACCTGACACTATGCGCCAGATAATTCTTCACCATCGTCTCAGACTGGTATGTCCCCCTGTGCTTTATCAGCATCACCATAAATCCCCCGAAAACGGATGCCAGATAAATAAACAGGAGAAGTACCGTCCCCGCGACGAAAGAAAGGTACATATAGCAGAGCGGAACGACTATCAGCGGAAGCATCAGATTCGACTCCTTCCATAACTGTGACAGGGTGAGAAAACGGTCCCACTTCCCCTGAGGCACGGGGCGTGTTTTCAGATAGGCATCCATAACTGTGTTGTCGTGGACATATATCAGTTTAAGGATGAATTCCGGAATCAGAAAGGAAACGACCACGATGGATATCACCAGCGAAGGCACCTCCACACCATCCTCTCTCAGAATGAAGAACAATACGAATTCCATTATCCAGAAATACACGACACCTATTACGTCAGTATAGAAGCGCCGCCGCGAACCGCTCCTGAAAATCTGCCTGAACTGCAGAACCGAAAGAGACCGAAAACTTACACCCATACGAATACTGCTTTCACTCTACAAATATAATTATATATGGCTCATTCGCCAATGAATCTTCCCGAAAATGAAACAAAACATTATTCCTGCCTTGCCGCAGTGATGACATTCTCGCACCGTGAGCAGTCGAATGACACCCGGAACCGCCGCCCGTTGTTCACGAGGTAGAGCGGCGTGGCCTTCTCCCCTCTCTTCTGCCGGGGACAGAGCCCCAATTCATTTCTCAGGCAGTATTTCGTCCTCATCAGTTCGCTGTACTCGCCAGTCACATCCCGCGACAGTTCGAAAGCATCGCACGCCTCCACCCCCACGGAGCTGTAAATCTCCCGCGAGAGACGGTTGGCACAGTTCAGCCGCACCCGCTGCTGAGGTCCGGGGCCGTGAACGACACCTCCGCCCTCCCTTTCTTTCTTATTGCCTACGGCAATATCGACTTCCGCGAGACGCCGGGCCAGCTCCCTCCGTATCCCGTTCAGGGCAGACGCCGGCAGGAACGGCAGTGCCCCGGAATGAACGTCGGTGACAGTGAACACATAGGGCTCGGTTATCTTCCCTATCTGGCTGCGGATATTCCTCTCGGCCAGGTCGCGGTTCTGTGCCGCAGGCTGTCCCTCCTCCAGTTTCACGGCGGCACGCCGACCGTTTTCAGCGGCGGCGGTCACTTCCGCCTGACCGAACTGCACCCGGACTTCGATGAGCCTGCGTGGCATATTGCCGGCAAGCTCCCGCTCGAACGACACGTTCAGATTACGGTACACGGCCGTCCCGGGCACCAGGCCCCGAACCGGCTTGACACTGATGATATTGCCTTCGGCGACATCGGCTCTCATACCGCATATCTGCCCGTCCCGCGAGGTAAAACAGAGTCCGTCCCCGTTAGAGACGGGAATCTTCCCCGCCAGTTCGAAACGGAGCACCGAATTGTCAGAACGGAGAATCCGCCTCACGTCCCCGATATACTCCCCCACCCCCTTGGCGGTATCCATACTGCTCCAGCGGTCCCGGGTACCGTCTATGAAGTAATGGGTGAACCCGCGGGTAAAAGTGGCCTCCGGTGAAGGTTTGAACCCCCCGTAAAGTTTTCCGAATGACGCCTTACGGCAATCCTTCCCCCCATCCGAGCCCAGGAATGCATCTATGGCATCCCGGTAGAGCCGGACGGTGTTCTTCACATAGGAAGCATTCTTCAGCCTCCCTTCTATCTTGAAGGAGGTGATTCCTGCCTCCACCAGATCGGGAATCCGGTCGGAGAGGTTCAGGTCCTTCAGGGAGAGGACCGCACGGTTCTTCAGAAGGGTATTGCCGAAGGCATCCTCCACATCGTATCTGCTGCGGCATGCCTGGATGCACCCGCCACGGTTTGCGCTCCGATCGGTGAGATAGCAGCTCATATAGCACTGCCCACTGTAACTCACGCACAAGGCACCGTGGACGAAACTCTCCAAATCACAGGACACGGCATCCCGAATCTCCTTTATCTGCTTCAGGGAGAGTTCCCTGGCCAGAATAAGACGGCTGAATCCCAGAGACTCGAGCCATCGGGCCTGCTCCGGAGTACGGATATTGCACTGGGTGGAGGCGAAAAGATGGATGGGGGGCAGGTCCAGCCGCAGTACTCCCAGATCCTGGACTATAATGGCGTCGGCTCCGGCCTCATACGCCTCCCGGATCAGTTTGCCGGCCGGTTCGAGTTCGCTGTCCTTTAAGATGGTATTTACCGTAACATAGACCTTCGCCCCGAACCGATGGGCATAGGCGGCTGTGGCGGTGATATCGGCGACCTGATTCCCGGCCGCTTCCCTCGCCCCGAAACAAGGCCCGGCCATATATACGGCATCGGCACCGCAGTCTATCGCCGCGATGCCGATGTCTTTATTTCCCGCCGGGGAGAGGAGCTCAAGCTCTCTTAGCATCCGAGTTCCTTTATCTTTCCGGCTGCATAGGCACCGAAATTCGCGTCAGCGGCAGGAATCTGCTTGAAATAACTGCAGGCCTCTGATTTCTTTCCGAGTTTCTCGTATGAGTCGGCGATCTGATAGAGGGTCTGATTCAAATCCTTGGCACCGGGATTCGCAGCGACATATTTCACGAAACACTCCACTGCATCGTCATATTTCTTGGCGGCATAGGCTGACTTGCCGGCGATGCTCAGAGCCTTGGCTCCCTCGGGGAAACTGTAGGCAGCGGCCTTGATACCGGCATTATAAGCCTCAGTGAATTTCTTGGCCTTGTACGCATTGGCGCATGCGGTATAATAATATTTGCAGAGTTCCTTGTCCGCTGCGGCCTGCTGGCCGTTCTCCCCTGCCTTGGCGAAAGCCTCGAAAGCGGTGGCTTCGTCATTCGCGCGGATGGCGGCCTGACCCAGAAGCAGCCATGCCTGTCCGTTGGCGGCATCAGTCTCAGTGACTTTCTTGAAGAGGGCGGCGGCACCTGCGAAATCCTTCTCATTGAACTTGGCCTTTCCGGCGGCCATATTCACCTGAGCGACGAGCGAATTGGCATCTTCCACCACTTCAGTCGCACCGAAAGCGGTACCCTTGGCCACCGCATTCTCCAAAGCTGCCTGCGCACCGTCGAAATTCTTTTCATTGACCAGACCCTTGGCTATCTGCAGATAAAGGGCGGGAATATTCTGCTTGCAGTTGGAGGCCACCTCTTCGGCATCGGGGCCAACTACTTCCGCCATAGACAAAGCTTCTTCGAACTTCTCTACCGCCAACTGATAATTCTTATCCGCAAAAGCCTGAGCACCGTCATTATAGGCTGCCCTTACGTTCTCTATATCCTGAGCATTGAGAGACATCAGTGAAACAAGAGAAGCTGTGATAATCAAAAAAAACTTCTTCATCATTTATCTTTGTTTGGTATTCTATTTGCCGAAAAGTACCGGACTGGCCCGGGCACACACCCCATACGGGACATGCGGAGGACAAAAGTATCAAATTATCTTTAATTTTGCAAAATGAAACGCTTACTTCTAAATGCCATCATATTTCTGGCACTTTCCGCCGCCACATCCGGAGCACAAGATAAAATAAACATCCACAACGACCCCGCCATCGTAAGCGGGAAGACTCCTTCCGGTCTGACGTATTATCTCATCAACAGGTCTTCAGGAAACGGCACCGCGGATTTCTATCTGCTTCGAAAGGCGGGATCCGCTTCCGGACAGCCCTCATACTCCGGAATCGCCGGACTGCTGAATTCCGTCAGCCTGTATGAAACGAGGAGCTTTCCCGGAGGAACCCTCCCGTCCATAATCCATCATACCGGCGCATCCCTCCGGGAATCCCTCGTATCGGTCACAGAAGACGACTATTGCCTTACAGGCATAAAGAACATCCCCACCGGAGCTGTCCCCTCCGCCTGCGACTCCGCCCTGCTGGTGCTTCTGAATTTCAGCGGAGGAGCGGAGATTCTCGAAGAAAATGCCGGCAGGGACAGCACATTCCACAATAATGCGATGCTCCCGAATCCATCCAGGACGACAGACAGGAACATCCGCGAAAACTTTCTCACTGCCGGTGACGGAGTCCGTCCATTCCCGCCATCCCGCGACGGAAATGCTGAAGACTTGTTCAGTCTCCCGGCATCGGAGATAAGAAAATATTACCGCGGGTGGAGCCGACCGGACCTGCAGGCAGCGATAATCATCGGTGACTTCGACGTGAATTCCGTCCGGAACTCACTGAACATCCTCTTCTCCACTCTGCCTCGCGCCACAGAAGCGTTCAAATCCGAAATGGTGCAGGTACCCGTCACTCCGGGAGCGGAAACCTTCATCTTCAAAACTGACCGCGAGAGTGACATAGCCACTGTCAGCATACATTTTCTGTCCGCCCAGCTGCCCCGTGACCGCAGAGGGACACAGGCCGTCCTCGTAGATGATTATCTGGATTCCGTTCTCATGGAACTCATCAGACATAGAATCAAGGATGCCCTGCCATCACTGGCAGCACCGGTTTATTCTTACCAAGTACGCTGCGGGAACTTCCTGGGACTTGAACAGACTGATGATATAGTATGCGAACTCCGGACATCCCCGGAATCCGTTCAGGCAGCACTCTCATTCCTCTCCGGTGTCGTGGAAGGTGTCCGGGCGGGAGTTACGGCCAAAGAATATGCGGACGCATCCCTTTTACACCTGACGACCGTCGGGCAATACAGAAGCGGAATCCGGATTCCGTCAAATGAATACTATCTGAGAGGCTGTCTCCGTCATTTTCTGCTGGGCTACACCATACCTTCCTGGAGTGACCGGAGCAAGTATGCCGTGCGGATAAATTCCTCCTTCGACTGGAAGCGCATGAACGACTATCTGACAGCCTTCATCGACGAAGACACCCATAAGATAATCACTGTCACTTCTCCGGATATACTGTCGGAACCGGAACTGAAAACAGCATATATGGCTGGCCGGCATATCCCGAAAATACTGAACCTGAGCCAGTCGAAAAGCGCCTCTGCCCAGATTCCGGACCCCACCTCCGTCTCACTGAAAAAGGCATCATCGGAACCCATCACCAAATCTTACGTCTATTCTCTTCCCAACGGAGCCAGCGTGATTTTCAAGAAAAACGGCATCCATAAGGGAGAACTCTGTTTCGAAGCCTTTTCCAGAGGAGGCATCTCACTCGCCAGAAACGGGTTCCGCACTCTTGACAGATATATAAACAGAATCGCTGAACTGTCGGTTCCAGGCTGTTCCGACACGTCCACGATAGAACTGACCCGGAGTTTCACGGGCTCGATGTCATTTCTGACAGGACGCTGCGATGAAAAAGACCTCGAAGACTTCTTCAGAATGATCAGAGGATGCTTCTCACCGTCACCTGTCAGCCGGAATGAATTCACATCCCTGATGAGTGCGCTTACTCTTCGGGATGCGAAATCCTTCCGCTCTCCCGACACCCGGTTCGATATGATGGCCTCAGATTATGTTATCCCGGCCGAAGACCGCCTCACCCTGAATTACCAGATGGCACAGGAATTCATCAATACGTGCTTCACGGCAGCAGGCGATTTCACCTTCCTCTTCTGCGGCGACATCTCGGAGGATAAGATAAAACTGATGACGGAACGATACCTGAGTTCCCTCCCCGGACGGACAGGAAAGAGAAAGGTCCCCTCTCCCGGCGCATTCCATATAGAACGGTACGATCAGGTCAGGGAAGCCTCCATGGAGATGGAGTCGCCACGGCATTTTCTGGGACTGAGACTCACCGCGTCCAGAAAATACGACCTCCCGAGTTCCATGAAATCGAAACTCATCGCACGAATCCTACAGGAGGAGATATCCGAAGAGATGTTCCGGTCAGGCATCATCATAAACTGTTCGGAACAGATTCTCACATATCCCGAGGAATGTCTGTCCGTGGATTTCCGGCTGGTGAGCCCCCGGAATACGGAAGGATATGAAAAGATTCTCGACAGCATCATTAAAAGAATCGGGAGCGAAGGTGTCCCGATACAGCGGATTCAGAATGCGAAGAACACACTTTCAGCCTCACTCGCCAGAGCGGAAAAGTCAGACAACCGATTCTGGATAGACATACTGGAGGCACGTTACATAAACGGCAAAGACTTCTATACCCTTCAGAACAAGACGCTCTCCGCCATATCGGAAGCGGAAGTCAACGAAGAATTGAAGATGTTCCTCTCCGAAAGCCGCAGAATCATCACCAGACTGCATCCGGAAATCATAGAAACACCACAGGATGACAATCCGGCACTATAGAGATCAGAACCCGTTGATCTGATACCTCAGATAGGTGATGGCCATCCCCTTGGCCAGGAACTGCGACTCGTAAAAAGTCTTGACCTGAAGGAGTTCGTCACTGTCCGCCCTGCCGCTGCCATAGATATCGGCATCGGCCTCTATCAGGTGATATCCGTTCTCCTCTATCACTTCCAGAGTGGACTCGTGCAGAAGGACGCTGTCCGTTTTAAGGTGGACCACTCCCCCCTCCTTCATAAATGTCACATACTTGTTATTGAACACTTTTGAGGAAAGCCGCTTGTTCGGCTTCTTGGGCTGGGGGTCGGAGAAAGTGAGCCATATCTGGGACACTTCATCCTTACCGAAGAGGGAATCGATGAATTCTATCCTGGTACGAAGAAAAGCGACGTTAGGAAGATTATGCTCCGTAGCATATTTGGCTCCCTTCCACAGACGGGCCCCCTTTATGTCCACGCCGATATAGTTGTTCTCGGGGAACTTCTCGGCAAGCGCGATGGTATATTCCCCTTTTCCGCACCCGAGTTCCAGCACTATCGGGTGGTCATTCCCGAAAATACGCTCTCCCCAATGCCCTTTCAAGGGGTGATCATTATGAAATACTTCTTCCATCGAAGGCTGAATCAGGCATTCGAATGTTTCGTTCTCAGCAAAACGTCTGGCTTTATCCTTTCTTCCCATATCTCAATGTTTTTCGATTCTGGCCCAGATGCCCGAAACCGATTCCGAAGCAGTGGCCATAGATATCACCCATACCCCATATATGTCCGGTCTGATATTCGTACGATACAGATACTCCAAGTCATACGCATATCCCGACGTAAAGGCTCTGAACGTATCGCTCTGACGAGTCATTCCGGACTCATGACAGGACGCCACCGGTAAAACGAACCTCTCCTCCGCCCTATATCGGCTGTCCGGTGAAGACACCTCAATGTCCACAGGGATATGGTCATCTTTAAAATCTCCCTGTACCCGAACTGTCAGCCACAAGTCGTAAACCGCTGAAGAATCCGTCATCTCCACTTCAGAGACAAAACGTCCCCGACTGTCCTCAGTACAACAC
>DCIQ01000043.1:0-4474 GCA_002317435.1 Bacteroidales bacterium UBA1722
CTTATTCTTTCGAACGACAAAAATACGAAGGATTCTTTTCGTATCTTGCGCGGAACTTTCGTTTTTGTTCCGATATTGATTATGAGAATTACGGTTCTGACAGACAACATGGGATATGGCGAACTCCGTGGGGAGTGGGGGCTGTCGCTTCATATAGAATATGAAGGGAGGCGGTATCTTCTCGATACGGGTGCATCCGACACTTTCCTGCAGAATGCCGGGATGGCTGGAATCGACATATCCGATGTGGATGCGGCGGTCATCTCCCACGCACACTATGACCACACGGGAGGACTTGAGACATTCGTATCAGTCAATAAAAAGGCACCTGTATATCTGAGTCCCCACGCAGATGAGAACTGTTACGGCGGTTTCGGACTGTTCCACAGATATATCGGTCTCCCAAAAGGCCTCATTCAAAGCGCCGGAGACAGAATCATTCGGACGGAAGGTATCACGGAGATAGCGGAAGGCGTGACTCTGATACCCCATTCCACACCGGGACTCGAAAGACTCGGAAGACGGAACAGTCTCTATGTCAGAAAGGGATTCCGCTATTTTCCGGACGATTTCTCCCACGAGCAGACACTGGTCTTCAGGACGAAAAATGGTCTGGCAGTAATGAACAGCTGCTCCCATTCCGGTCCCGAAGTGATAGCGGACGAAGTGCTGAAGGCATTTCCGGGAGAGCGCATAACGGCATATATAGGCGGCCTGCACCTGTTCCGCCTGAAGGACGATGAAGTGGAAACTACAGCCGACCGGCTCGAAACCTGCGGCATGGACATGATATATACAGGCCACTGTACCGGTCAGAAAGCATTTGATATCCTTCAGAAACGCTTCGGAGAAAAGATAGTGCAGTTCCGCTGCGGGATGGTGACAGATTTATAGGAAACCCTGAAAAAACAGATAGGAATGAACATAAAAGACATAAAAAACCAGTTCGACTCCATCGTCGATCCGGGGGCAGGCACAGGACTCCTCACCAAAGAAATCTTCCTTCTCTATCCGGAAGCCTCCTTTACGCTGGTCGACCTTTCCGAAGAGATGCTGTCAGTCGCAAAACGGCGTTTCAGAGGTCTGAAAAACTTCTCCTACCGGATATCCGACTATTCGCAGGGAATAACGGAACAGCCCGACATAATCTGCTCCGCCGCTCGGGATTCCATCACGCGGACTGCATATACCAATTCATGAAATTCGCCACCATAATCGCCATCAAACTAAATATATGAAAAATTCCCTGCCGGCCATAACGGCCCTGATAATGATGACATCCATCCTCTCCTGCACCCAACAGAAACATTGGGTAGCCACCTGGGCTACAGCCGAACAGATAGCCGAACCCCACAACTGCCCTCCGCCCCCCTACCTGGACGGAAACTCCCTGAGGCAGATAATCCAGACATCCATCCCGGGAGAAAAAGTCCGCCTGAGATTCTCGAATGAATTCGGCACGGAGCCGGTCGAGATAAAGGGCGCCCACATCGCCCGGGCGGAGACTTCAGGTTCCAGCCCCGACATCGACCCGAAGACAGAACGGACTCTCCTGTTCGCAGGCGAAAAATCGGTGACGATTCTCCCCGGAACATACGTCACCTGCGACCCTCTGGATTTCGAAGTGACGGAAAGGGACGATATAGCCATAACCGTCCATTTCGGAGCCGTGTCCGCCTCTCCCCTCACCTCGCATCCCGGTTCCAGGACGCACTCATATATTGCCGCAGGCGAAACCGATGACTTCAGCGGAGCGGTGAGCACCCCTCACTGGTACATCATAAACGACCTCGAAGTACTGGTGCCCGAACGGTACGGAGCGGTGGTGATTCTCGGGGACTCCATCACCGACGGCCGCGGCTCCACCACCGACGGACAGGACAGATGGACCGACATCCTCTCCAGACGCCTCCTGTCAGACGGGAAGACCTCACACCTCTCCGTCCTGAACATGGGACTCGGAGGAAACCAGCTGATTACGGGGGGACTGGGTCCCAACGGGCGCGTCCGCTACGGAAGGGACCTCTTCGGACAGGCCGGAGTCAAATACATAGTTCTCTTCGAAGGGGTGAACGACATAGGATGCAGCGACTCCGCCGGACCGAAGGTGGAGGAGATAATCTCCCTCTACAAGACCATCACCGAAGAAGCGCATCAGCGGGGAATAAAGGTGATAGGATGTACGGTTATGCCCTTCCGGGGCAATAATTACTACAGCGAAGACCACGAAGCGGGCAGGCAGGCCCTGAACAGGTGGATCCGCACCTGGGAAGAGTTCGACGGAGTAATCGACCACGCGGCATCGATGGCCGCCGCCGATGATCCGGAGAGGATGGACGAAGCCTACCTTTTCGAAAACGACTGGCTCCATCCGAACGCCGCCGGTCACCTGAAGATGGGCAGCAGCGTGGACCTCTCCCTTTTCGAAGAAGAATAGGGATTATTCTACGCTGCCCGAAGGAGTGTATTTTATGGCGAGGATGGTAAGGTCATCACTCTGGGGAGTGTCACCTGCATACTCCCTGACACTTCCGAGGAGACAGTTCACAAATTCCTCGGGACTCTTGCCCGTCGCACCAGAAGCGGAGGATACATTTACAAGCCTCTCCTCCGAATAAAGGGCCTTCTCCTCGTTCTCCGCTTCAGTCAATCCGTCGGTATAGAGCAGGAGCACATCGTTTCCTGACAGCGATGCCTGCTGTGTCACATAGGATTCGGGGAACAGACCTATGGGAAGCTTCACCTCCACCGGCAGGAAAGATACTCCCGACTCTCCGTCCCGGAGGATACTCCTGATCAGAAGAGGAGGATTATGACCCGCACTGCTGTACCGCAGCACTCCGGTGGAAAGGTCCAGAATGCCGACGAACATCGTGATGAACATATTGGCCCTGTTGTTCCTGGCGACAGTATCATTCAGCGCGGAAAGTATCTCCGCAGGGTCACTCATGGAAATGGCCACCGTATGAAACATCCCCAAAGACACGGACATCAGCAATGAAGCGGGAATTCCCTTGCCGGAAACGTCCCCTATCACGAAATACAGTTTCTCATCCGAGATGAAATAGTCATACAAGTCCCCGCCCACAGCCTTGGCCGGTTTCAGATAGGCGAACAGGTCCAGGTCCTTCCTTTCGGGGAAAGGAGGAAAAACGTTCGGGAGAATCCCCATCTGAATCTGATGGGCGATATTCAGTTCGCTTTCCTCACGCTGCCTGTTTTCGGCAGTCACCCTAATCTCCTCCATATACCGCTTCAGATGCTCCTGCATATATAAGAACGAATCCCTGAGAGCCATCATCTCATCCCTGGTGGTGATCACCGGCAGAGAAGCGTCGAAATCACCGGAGGCTATTTCCCTGGCCGACTTGCCGAATTCCACTATGGGACGCGTCTGCCTCTTTACCACCACACGGATGACTATCACTATCAGCAGCAGCCCCACTATGGTCAGGACAAGCGATATCTTCTGCATCACGTACAAGTCACTGTAAACGGCATCAAAAGGGGCGAAAATCACCAGATCCCAACCGGTATATCGGATAGGGCGGGTGTAAACTATATATGACTCGCCCTTGATTTCAAACTCTCCGAGCCACTCCCTGCCTTCATCTACGGAACGTACCATCTCCCAGGCCACGGGATGGTCAGCTATCGAAGCAAGTTCCTCCATCGACTGGAACTTCGAACCGTACCGTGTCAGAGTATCGGTCCTCACCACTATCCTCCCCTGTGAATCCACCAGGAAACTTTTCATTTCCGGAAGCGGAGTGATTTTCTTCACCAATTCATCGAGAGACGAAAGAGATATGTCTGCGGTAACCACTCCGCAGAAGTGTCCGCCGGGAAGACGGATCGGGGCGGAATAGGTACACATCCAGAATTCCGCGCCTCCGGTGTCGAAATACGGATCGCTCCAGTAATATTCTCCCGTCTCCTTCACTCTGGAGTACCAGTCCTGAGAATAGATATCATTCTTCCTGCTCCCCAGATTCTTGGTCCTGACACCGTCCACCAGAACCGTGTCATACGCCACATCCAGAGTATTGGACGAAGGATCCGGCAGCCAGGAATAGGGAGAGAAACGCTTCCTGTCCGGGAAGGTGTAGGGCTCCAGAGCCACGACGCTTCCGACTATGTTGGAATTGTTCTTGACGGTAAAAGCCGTCAGTTTCCGAAGCTCCGCAGCGATATCCTCGCTGCGTTCTCCATCTTCCAGCCGGTACTCCGCCTCCGCAGTGACGAACTTGACGGTCATCATCACATTGGAAAGAATATTTTCCATCTTCGAACCGGTGACGTCCAAGGCCTGCCTCCCGGAATAATTGACCTGTTCCTCCATCAGAGCCGCGGCGGAGATGGAGACGAACGCCATGGTACCCACCATAACCAGCACCACCGTCAGGGTCACGAACAGTATGAGACGATCTGTAAATGAATTAACACGCATTATTCATACTGTTCCGTTACGAAA
>DCIQ01000043.1:4539-7366 GCA_002317435.1 Bacteroidales bacterium UBA1722
CCCTACTTTCGAAGAGGAAGAGTGAGCACCACGCTGAGGTGCTGCCAGTCAGCTCTTGGAGTAGGAATAAGTATGAATAATGCAGGTTAAGGTATTTCATCAGGTATCAAGGAGAAAAGATAAATTGGGCCGAAGTCAAAAGAGCTCCGCATTCACTTGCAAATATAATATTATTATGCGACATTTGCGCCGTAAAACTCATCTTAACCAGATGGTTAATTTTCGTAACCTTTACGTAACACGTTCTTAGTCAAATGAAAAGAAGAGTCGTTATCACAGGTATGGGGATTTACTCCTGTTTGGGTTATAATCTCGACGCCGTACTGGATTCACTGTACAATGCCAAGTCCGGAATAGTTTTCGATCCGCTGCGAAAGGAGATGGGATTCCGCTCGGCCCTCACGGGGAACATCACCACCCCCGACCTCAAGTCGGTCCTGAACAGGAACCAGAGAAACTATATGCCCGATCAGGCGAGATATGCCTATGTGGCCACCGCGGAAGCGCTGAAGAATGCCCGTCTGGACCAGGATTATCTCGACTCCCACATAGTGGGGCTGATGTATGGCGGTGACAGCACGGCCGAGCCCACATATAAGAGCTGCGAAGCCATGATAAGGAAACAGGACACCACGAAAGTGGGTTCAGGTGCCATTTTCCAGTCCATGAACTCCACGGTGACCATGAACCTGTCCTGCATCTTCAAACTGAAAGGCATCAACCTGACCGTATCCGGAGCCTGTGCCAGCGGTTCCCACGCCATAGGCCTCGGCGCACTGCTCATCGCTGACGGTCTTCAGGACATCGTCGTATGCGGAGGCGCTCAGGAAGTGAACCCATACGCAGTAGGCAGTTTCGACGGCATCAGCGCCTTCTCCACCAGAGAGGATGCACCGGAAAAGGCTTCCCGTCCTTTCGACCGCGACCGTGACGGACTCATCCCCAGCGGAGGTGCGGCCACCGTGATCATAGAAGACTACGAGACAGCCGTGAAACGTGGTGCGCCCATCCTCGGGGAAGTTCTGGGATACGGGTTCTCGTCGAACGGTGACCATATCTCTGTTCCCAACGTGGACGGTCCCAGCAGATCGCTCAGGATGGCCGTCGAACGCGCCGGCATAGACCTTCGGGACATAGGATACGTGAACGCGCACGCCACCTCCACACACGTCGGAGACCAGAACGAGGCCAAGGCCATATATAACGTATTCGGTGATGTCCGCCCCGAAGTGACATCCACCAAATCCCAGACAGGACACGAGATGTGGATGGCCGGGGCCAGCGAAATCATCTACTCCATGCTGATGATGCAGAACGGCTTCATCGCCCCGAATCTGAACTTCGAGAATCCCGACGAAGACTCCGCCAAACTGAACATCCCCTCGAAGAGGGTTGAAAAGAAATTCGACATTTTCCTCTCGAACTCATTCGGCTTCGGCGGCACCAACTCCACCCTCATAGTAAAGAATCTTTTAAAATAATCAATATGAACAAACAGGAACTATCAGCCAAAATCAATGAAGTCCTCGCCGAGGAGTTCGAAGTGGACATAGAAACCATCACTCCCGAAGCCGACATAAAGAAGACCCTCGACCTCGACAGTCTTTCCCTCGTGGACCTCGTGGCCCTCATCGAAGACACGTTCGACGTAAAGATAGACGGACAGGACGTATCCAAGATTCAGTCTTTCGATTCACTCTATGACTTCGTTCTCGGAAAAATCAATGCCTGAGCGCATAGACATCAATGACCTGATTCCCCAGCGGGAGCCGGTCCAGATGATAGATACCCTGTATGAGGCGACCACTGAGGAAGCCCACACAGGGCTTTCTGTTTCACGGGACAACATATTCTACGAGGGGGACCGCCTCAGCGAGATGGGTCTCATCGAGAATATGGCCCAGTCCGCCGCCGCCACGGCCGGTGTAAAAAATCACCTTCTGGGCATCCCTCCCTCGCTGGGATATATCGGCGAGATTAAAAAATGCATCTTCCACTCCTTCCCCACCGACGGAGAACACCTCCATACGTATGTAAGATACGTCTCAGAAGCGGCGGGAGTGATATTATACGACATAGAGTCCCGCACAGACCGGGCATCCTGCGCCGAATGCAGGATGAAAGTCTTCATCGACGAATGAACTGGGAAGAGTATTTCCACATCGACAGGTACACGGAAGAAGATGGGACCCATATCTTCGATGTCACCCTGGACCCTGCATGTGACGTGTACAGGGGACATTTCCCCGGGAAACCCATATCCCCCGGAGTATGCAATATAGGGCTGATTCTCCGCTGCGCCGAAAAGGTCACCGGAAGTCACCTTCGTTTCACCTCCATCAAGCAGTGCCGCCTGACAGGCCTGGTCACCCCTTCAGACACCCCGCACCTCACGGTGGAGATTCAGACAAACCGCACGGACGGTGGCACAACTTCCCTCCGGGCCGTCATCAGGGATTCGGAAAAGAGCTATATGGACCTCAAGGGAGAACTTGAGGATGCGGACTGAGTGATCGGACTTCGGCGGAATGCGGAACGAATACGACATAATAATCATAGGAGCAGGCCTGGGCGGACTGGAGTGCGGCTATATCCTTTCGAAGAAGGGATACAGCGTATGTGTCCTCGAAAAGGAACACATCCCCGGAGGAGCCCTCCAGTCGTATATGCGCCGCGGCGAAGAACTGGACACCGGCCTCCACTACGTAGGCGGGCTGGATGAAGGCCAGCCTCTGCACCGCCTGTTCAGTTATCTGGGACTCACATCCCTGCCGTGGAGACGCCTCGACCCGCAAGGCTTCGACGAAGTCATATTGCCGGAAGGCTC
>DCIQ01000122.1:0-3980 GCA_002317435.1 Bacteroidales bacterium UBA1722
ACACTGAAGATGAAGGATCTGACGGAATATCAAGACATCCTCAGCAGAATCTTCCGTACCGTCACCACCGAAGACGACGGGCTCGTCCGCTACAGTCCCGAATTTGACCAGCCCCGCATCCGCTCGCTCATCCGCCAGTGCTTCTCCCCCCTGCGGGACTTCAAAGTCGATGAAGAAGTCATCCCGCAGGAAGCCGATCTGCTGAAAATAGACAGTTTCACCCCGGAAATCACCGTATCCGACCCCGAGAAATATTACCCGGAACAGGAAGCCGTATCATATATTCACAAATGGGATGAAAATCCTCAACTTGAGCTTGACCCGAAAGTAATAGCAGCATACGAATTACTCAAATCACAAGGACTTCAGGTCCCTGAAGCAAGTGAAATCAAAGACCCCCACCCCGAAAGACTGCAGACCTACCATTATATTCCATACCGCTTCGACAGTTCCCTGGAGATGGAGTACTTCTCCCGCTCCATCCTGCCGATTATCCATAGTAAAAATCTGGAGATATACTTCAACGGGGATGACCGACTGACAGAATTCAAAATCCGCTGTTATCATCACGACGGCAGCCACTGGAACTACATCGGGATGTATGTCCCCGATTTCCTGCTGATCCGGCGGAAAGAGAACGCGATTCACAAGGTCATCATCATCGAGACCAAAGGAAAAGGATATGCTCCTGCATTCGCCCACCGACGGAAATTCATGGAGGAAGACTTCGTAAAACGTAACAATGAACGCTTCGGATACAGCCGGTTCAGTTTCCTGTATCTGGAGGACACCCTCACCCGGGAAGAACGGGAGAAACAGACACTTTCCGCCATCAATAATTTCTTCAACGAATAAACATTACGCATATGGCCATAAAATACATTCCATATTTCCCGGATACGCTGGAGGGACAGGCTGTGCTGGACAATTTCGTCCGCACGCAGAGGGTACTGCGTTACAGGGATAACGACAGAGTCATCAACAACATCCGGCGCGGTATGCCTCTGTTCGAGGTGTCGGAGCAGGAGCAAGTGGGAAAAGACGACAGAGGGAACATCATTATGCGGGGGGAATGCCTCTCAGCCTGTGCATATCTGAAGAATAAAGGGATAAGTGTGGATCTGGTCTATATCGACCCGCCCTTCGCCAGCGGTGCGGACTACGCCAAGAAAGTATATATCCGCCGTAACCCCAGAGTCGCCCAAGCCATAAAGGAAGCGGAAGCCGAATTGGACATAGCCGAGCTGAAATCATTCGAGGAGAAGATGTACGGTGACATCTGGAGCAAGGAAGACTACCTTAACTGGATGTACGAGAACCTGATGGCCATCAAGAGCGTCATGAGCGGCACCGCCAGCATCTATGTCCATCTGGACTACCATATCGGTCACTATGTTAAGATTCTGATGGATGAAGTGTTTGGAGAGGGAAACTTCTTAAATGACATAACTTGGAAGCGACAGACATCCAGTGGATTCAAGGGGAAAAGTTCTATGGGTAAAAACCATGATAATATCCTTGTATATTCTATGACTGAAGATTTCGTTTACAATACTGAATATATTCCTTACAGTAACGAGTATATCGAACAACGGTTTACTCACAAAGAATTGGAAGATGGCAATGAACGAAGATTCAAAGATGCATTTTTGGGAACAGCAACAAGTCCATCAACAATTCAAGCACTTAAAGAGAGTAATAAAATATACTATACTGAAAATGGAGGTATGCGCTTGAAAGTCTACTTAGACGAGACCTCAGGAATACCTCTGGATGATGTGTGGACCGACATAAACGCAGTAAATTCTCAGGCAGAAGAGCGCACTGACTACGCCACCCAAAAACCCGAAGCCCTGCTCGAACGCATAATAAAAGCCTCCAGCGATGAAGGAATGACCGTGGCGGATTTCTTCGGGGGTAGCGGTGTCACAGCAGCCGTCGCCCACAGGCTGGGCCGCCGTTTCATCCATAATGACATAGGAATAAACAGCATCCAGACCACCCGTGACCGTCTGAAAGCAGCCGGAGCCGAATTCAAAGTGCTGGAGATAAAAGACGGAGTTTCACTCTTCAGGAATCCCGTACAGACTATGGACCGTCTCAAATCACTCATCAAAGGACTGCGGGATGAAGCCTCCATAGACAGTTTCTGGGCCGGAGCCATAGTGGACAGCCAGAAGGGAATGATGCCGGTCTACCTGCCCAATCTGATGGACAGTTCCACCAGAATTCTGGACCGTACACTGATGAACAGAATAATCCACGAAGCCCTTCCCGACCTCCCCGATGATATCCGGCAGGTAATCGTCTACTATATTGATATCACCGATAAATGGGATATCGAAAAGTTCATCAAAGAGCAGAGCACTGATACACTGATAAATATCGAACTCAGGGACCTGAAAGAGATACTTGATGAAGTGGTCATAGAAGATGAAGTGGAATGGACATTGACACCGGCCAAGGACGGATGCTTCGACTGCTGGAAAGTGGAGATAACAAGTTTCCAGAGTGACAGCCTCCTCAGAAAGATAGAAGCAGTGAACCAGAAAAGGCAGCAGCAGATTCTGAAAGGAGCCAAAAAGGATTTCACCCCCATCCGGATCAGCGATGAAGGACTTGAGACCATCGAGTGGATAGGTCTTGACTGCGGATGTGCCGACAAGAACGTCCCCTGGCACAGCGACACCGAAATCAAAATAGACCGCCTGGGATATGTCATTCTGAACGGAAAGAAAACCGATACCCTCTGGGACGGCTCCATAACCTCCGACCGGAAACCCCTCCGGATGAAAATCCGCAACATATGCGGAGATGAAACAGTGGTAGCCTTATAATAAGGAAAAGAAAAGCAGGAAGCACAAAGCCCTCACTGATGGTCTTCCGGAGGACTTTCGCTTTAGCGGTCGCAGCAGTCCTCCGGAAGACCATCAGTGAGGGCGGTATCTGTCATACAGAGATTTCCACTGCACTTTCAAGACACATAAAAACTTTATACCACAAAATGATATTATTTTCGCACCATGAAACAAGGCACGGCGACAGTAATAAAGAACACCGGTAAGGATTATCTCCTCTCCGAGCTGCCTGTATGGAAGCCGTTCCCGGCTGTAATCCGGGGGAAGATGAGGCTCAAGGGACTGCATACCACGAATCCCGTGGCCGTGGGTGACATAGTGGAATATGAAGCGGAAGACGAGCCGAATGCAGTGGCGGCCATAACCAAGGTCTTCCCCAGAAAGAACTACATAATAAGGAAATCCGTAAACCTTTCGAGGGAATGCCACATAATAGCCGCAAATCTCGACCGCGCCTGCCTCATAGTGACCCTCGACTTCCCGGAGACCAAATGGCCCTTCATAGACCGCTTTCTCGTGACTTGTGAAGCATACAAGATACCGGTCACCATCATTCTGAACAAGACGGACCTCTACGGACCCGAATTCGATGATCTGAAAAACTATTTCATAAAGGTTTACGGCGAAGCCGGATACGAGATAAAGGAAACTTCAGTATGGAAGAACGAGGGGATAGACGAGTTGAGGCATTTCATAAACACCGGCGGCCTCACCCTCCTCTCGGGAGTCTCCGGAGTGGGTAAATCCTCCCTGCTGAAAGCCATCGATCCCTCACTGGATCCCAAAATCTCAGAAATATCCCTCAGCACCCTCCAGGGCCGCCATACCACCACTTTCTATGAGATCTACCCCGTCACCGGAGGAGGTTACATAATAGACACCCCCGGCATCCGGGGATTCGGTCTGATCGATATGAGCTCCGAAGAGGTATCGCTCTATTTCCCCGAAATGCTCCGGGTGATGGACGGATGCAGATACCGTCCCTGCACCCACACCCACGAGCCGCACTGCGCCGTAAAGGAAGCGGTGGACAGAGGGGAAATCTCCCCCGAACGGTATAATTCATATCTGGGGATGCTGGAGGAAGAAACAAAATACAGACAGGCCGAATAATGAACAGAA
>DCIQ01000122.1:4083-5153 GCA_002317435.1 Bacteroidales bacterium UBA1722
GCGGTGGCCGGAAGGCTCGGGAACACTGCCGCGATAGGAGCTATCGCCGTAGGCACCATGCTCTTCGACCTGCTCTACTGGAATTTCGGATTCCTCCGGGTGGGGACAGGCGGACTCACGGCGCAGGCCTACGGCCGCAGATGTCTGTCGGATGCCGTGAAATACTGGACCCAAGGCATCTTCACCGCCCTGATGTCGGCCACATTCATCATCTTGATCCAGTGGGCCTTCGTCGAGATCGCGTTCATGTGCATCGACTGTTCTCCCGAAGTGGAAAGCCTCGCCAGAAACTATTTCTTCATAAGAATCTGGGCGGCCCCCGCCACCCTCTCCCTGATGGCATTCAAAGGGTGGTTCATCGGCATGCAGAACACCATAAGCCCTATGGCGGTGGACATCACGGTAAACGCCGTCAACATAACGGCGAGCATCTATCTCGGTCTCTACACCCCCATGGGGTTTGCCGGCATCGCACTGGGGACCGTCATCGCCCAGTATTCGGGACTCCTGCTGGCAGCACTGATTACCTTTATCCACTACAGGAAATTGTTCCGCTATTTCAACGCCCGGAGGGATATAAAGTTCCGCGACATGAAATCCTTCTATGTGATGAACGCGAACCTCTTCATCCGCTCCCTATGCTTTATGGCCATCTACTGCGGATTCACCTCCATCGCCGCACGGTTCGGAGATACGGAATTGGCGGTCAGTGCCATAATAATGAAACTCCTGATGCTGTTCTCATATCTGGCAGACGGATTCGCATACGCCGGGGAGGCCCTTTCCGGCCGCTACATAGGAGCCGGAGATCACAGGAACCTGAAAAAGGCGGTCCGGCTGCTGTTCCTGTGGAGTGCCATAGTCGGACTGATATCCACGGCGGCCTATGCTTTCGGCGGGGAATTTATGATAGCGGCCCTCACCGATGACATCTCGGTGATAAATGCTTCCAAACCATACATGATATGGCTGATTCTGATGCCCGTGATAAGTTGTGCGGCCTTCATGTGGGACGGCATCTTCATCGGTGCCACAGCCTCCACGGCTATCCGGGACAGCATGATATGGGC
>DCIQ01000122.1:5226-5681 GCA_002317435.1 Bacteroidales bacterium UBA1722
GGCGCTGTACTATGCCTATTTCGCGCATCTGGCAGCCAGAGCCATATACCTGACCATAACCTCCGGACGGGAGGTTTTCTCAAGAGCCTGAAGTTCAGAAGGCGGATATCATTACTGATCTGATTCGGGCGCCCTCCTCATCTTGTAGCCGACGAGAAGACCTTCATAAGTCTCCAGATATTGGGTGAGAGTGGTTATGACAGCGTTACTGGTATAGGAAGCTCCTGTCTGGGAGGCCTTGTTCAGTATGCTGAGGAATGCTTCGGAACTGTAGAGGACATAGAAGAACTTCCCTGTATTGGCATATATGGCATTCACGGTACCGAACTTGAGACGTCCCTTGGCCTCATAGTTGAACGTGATGGTGAGATTCTCTTCATTGAAAGAATACGTTCCGCTCAAATCGATAATCTCTCCGGCGATACGGACCCGCTGGACGAACCGATTGTCATCCG
>DCIQ01000122.1:5835-6877 GCA_002317435.1 Bacteroidales bacterium UBA1722
ACATCCCACCGGACACCTCCGTCCGTTTCATACCGGAAACCTTCTCGATGATGGAGCCCAGATTATTGACGTCGCCGCGACCCAATATGCCTTTCAACACGGCAGATTGAGCACTGCAACATAAATTTGCAATACAGAACAGAGATGCCGCCAATAATAAAAGTCTCTTCATCGGGTCACAAAATGAAACAATCGATCTTTACAACCACTCTCCGACGCAAAGTTAAGTGAAATCAATAATTAAATGCACCAAGCTTTCCAAAAAATCACCAAATTACATCTCAATGTCATTCGCGGCACTCCCCGCATCTTCTCCCTCCACCAGTTCATAATCGATCAGCTTCTGCACCACACTGGAACGAACCACCCGGATACGGACCTTGCTTCCCAGCGTATAACGCCTGTGTGTACTCTTCCCGTTCAGAGTGTATGTCTCCTCATCGAAAACGAAATAATCCGACTTTATCGTGCGCAGAGGCACCATCCCCTCCACCTTGTTGGATTCTATCTCCACATACATCCCCCATTCGGTAAGTCCCGATACGATACCGTCATAAACCTGCCCCACCTTATCCTCCATGAATTCGCACAGTTTGTATTTTATGCTGGAACGTTCAGCCTCCGTGGCCACCTGCTCCCGCTCGGAGCAGTGACGGCAGCATTCTTCGTAATAAGCCTTGTCCTGCGAAGAGGCCCCGTCCAGATACATGGCCAGCAGCCTGTGGACCATCATGTCCGGATAGCGTCTGATGGGAGAGGTGAAATGGGTGTACCAGTCGAATGCCAGACCGTAATGCCCGACATTGTCGGTGGTATACCGGGCCCTGGCCATAGACCTGAGGGCCATCATCGTTACGGCATCCTGTGCAGGGGTATCCTTAACCTTGGAGAGCAGGTCATTGATCTCTTCGGAGACCTTTTTCCCCTGCCTGGTCTTCAGTCCGAAAATATGGACGAACCGCCGGAGCGCATCCAGTTTCTCATCATTGGGATTTTCGTGGATACGGTACACGAATGTCCGTGACTTGACGGCATCCTCCCC
>DCIQ01000129.1:0-1603 GCA_002317435.1 Bacteroidales bacterium UBA1722
GGACAGTCCAGACTGTGTATGTTCCTGCTCAGAAAAGCCCACATCGGAGAGATACAGTGCAGTATCTGGTCCGATGAGATGCGTCGCGAGTGTGCGGAAGCCGGGATAACTCTCGTCTGAATTATTTCCGTCCGTATCTTTCCAAAAGTTCCCCTGCCGCCGCGAAGGAGTCAAGGTGCCCTTCCAGAACGCTGTTTTCGTAATCGGGAAGTATCTTCTCTATGTCGGGATTTTCGTAGAACTGCTGACGCAGTGCTTCGTTGATGCTTTCGTACATCCAGTAGCGTGCCTGTTCCCTGCGTTTGCGGGTGTAGTATCCGTTCCCTTTCACCAGCGTGAAATACTCCATTATCTTGTCATAGACCTCCTGCAGACCGGTATGTTCTATGGACGATGCGGTCAGGGCCGTAGGAACCCATCCCGATTCAGTGGGAGGGAAGAGGTGCAGCGCATTTGAATACACCGCTTTGGTGAGGGTGGCCTTTTCGATGTTGGCTCCGTCGGCTTTGTTTATCGTAATGAGATCCGACATCTCCATGATGCCCCTCTTGATGCCTTGCAGTTCGTCTCCCGCCCCGGATATCATCAGGAGCAGGAAGAAGTCGCTCATGGAATGGACAGCGGTCTCGGACTGTCCGACACCTACGGTTTCTATGAATATGACGTCATAGCCTGCAGTTTCGCACAGCAGAACCGACTCGCGGGTCTTGCGGGCCACGCCTCCGAGGGAGCCTGCGCTGGGGCTGGGGCGGATGAATGCATTGGGATCGCAGCAGAGGGTCTCCATCCTGGTCTTGTCGCCGAGAATGGAACCCTTGCTCTTTTCCGAGGAGGGGTCGATGGCCAGTACGGCAAGTTTGTGTCCGGCCGCCGTGATTATCCCTCCGAAGTTTTCGATGAAGGTGCTCTTTCCGGCTCCGGGGACTCCGGTGATGCCGATGCGCATGGTCTCGTTTTTCCTGTTCTCCTGCTGGCATCTCATTATGAGTTCATGGGCGATGGACCGGTGTTCCGGCTTGAGACTCTCGATAAGAGTTATGGCCTGCGAGAGGATGGTGGTGTTCCCGGCGAGAATGCCTTCCATATATTCGTCTATGGAGAGCAGCGGGGAACGTTTCCTTATCTTCAGGTATGGATTTATGATGGGAGGCTGCGCCACCCCGTCGTTTATCGCCAATGCGGTTTCTTCCGGTTTATATTCTTCGAAGAAGTCGCCCTGACGTTCTTCTCTGTCGTTAGCCATATAGTACTATTTTTCGATTGTTCCTGTTATGAAAACGTTGGCCATCGGGCGAAGGGGGGAATTCGTGATGATGGTCAATATGTAGAGCACTTCTCCCTCGGGGAGCGCGCCGGTATCTATATCCACCGTCATTTCTCCTTTCTGGCCGGCCTTGACCGGAGTGGTGAATTTTACCGTGGCGCCGGGTTCGCTGGAATCCACCTTATAGATGACGAGCTGGTCGCGGCCCATATTGCCGTAGGCGAAACTCACTTTCTTCTTCTCTCCTTTCTTCACGGTGCCGAACGATATGGAACTCTCCGTGAACTGCATCAGGGAACCCGCATTCCGCTGGGACTCCGTGAGGGAGGTGAAGTTCTC
>DCIQ01000129.1:1791-2073 GCA_002317435.1 Bacteroidales bacterium UBA1722
AGTCCGGGGGTCATCTTGGTGAACTCCACGGTCACCGGGCGGGCGGAGGTGTTGGCCACTTCCAGATCTTCGTGGCGCACCAGCCCCTGCTCGATCTGCCCGATGTCGGGGGTCCCTTCGCGGAAGGCTATGGGGCCGCAGGCGTAGGTGAAGAGTTCCTTCAGGCTTTTCTCCTTGTCGTGGACTGTGCCCTTTATTCTGAGAATCACGGGCTTGCTGAGGCCTGTCACCATCACGGTGATGGATTTGTCGAAGGGATACGGGCCGTCGCTGTTTTTATAT
>DCIQ01000129.1:2156-2796 GCA_002317435.1 Bacteroidales bacterium UBA1722
CCGCAGGAGGATATTACGCGGTTTATGACTACCACCTCCTTGGATATGTTTTTCATCGTGAAGGTGCAGTGCTGGGGGCCGTCGTCCAGAAGGATGTCTCCGAAATCGTGGATGGTGCGGTCGAAACTGACCATCCCGTCGAATTCGTTCTGGGCGTTCAGGGAGAGATTCATCGATGTGAACATCGAGAGAACAGTGAGCAGGAATGCTTTCTTCAGAACTTTCATATCATTCATATTTCCGGCAAATATAATATTATTTGGCCACAGAAATGTACACCCGGGTATTTGTTGAACGGCGTGGCCAAACAATATTGTATGACGTGTTCCACCGGGGGACTGATCCCCCGGACCCCCTGAGTCGCTCCGCTCCAAAAACTTTAGTTCAATAACTCAATAATGACAGAAAAATGAGTACATTTGTGACCGATAACGTTATTAACATTTAAACAAGAATTATAGAATTATGGCACGTAAAATCGATCCCAACTCCTGTGTGGCTTGTGGTTCATGCATTGACGAATGTCCTGTAGGCGCTATCTCTGCAGGTGACGTATATAGCATTGATGCAGACGCCTGCGCTGACTGCGGCGCTTGCGAGGCTGCTTGTCCCAACGGAGCCATCTCGGCTGAATAAGGGT
>DCIQ01000129.1:2873-3151 GCA_002317435.1 Bacteroidales bacterium UBA1722
CTCCTCTTTCACCGGCTTGTCGCGAGGGCGATGCCGCGATGGTTCCTGTCGTCGCAGGCGCAGTAGAAATGGTATGTGACTCCGTTCCAGCGGACCACCCAGCTTTTATGGGCATACAGGCAGTCATAGTCTTCAGTGGGCCAGATCAGATCCTCCCCCTCCCAGTCGTACCAATGGATGAGATCCCTGCTGCAGGCGAAACAGTTATATGCGGCGTACGGCTTGCCCTCGGTGAAGGCCCGGAAGTAGAACATCACATACAGGTCTCCTATCTTCTG
>DCIQ01000129.1:3257-5738 GCA_002317435.1 Bacteroidales bacterium UBA1722
GCCATTCCTATCCTTTCGGCTCTGACACTGTCGGAGGGATTTGTGCCGCGTGCATTGTAATACATCACGAACTCATGACCGGTCAGATGTTCGCGGTCACGTATTATATGGCTCTTGAACTGTGTGTCCTCTTCGAACCACTGGCACTCCTCATCACGGGGAGACAGCACCGGTGCATCAAAGGACTCCCATTCCTTCGGGATATCGACGCTGTCAGTGGCGGCCAGTCCGACGGTCAGCGTACCCGCCTCATAACCTGAAGTGTCCCCGGCGAGATAACTCATCCACCAGCACCCGTCGTATCGTTCCAGTCCGTAACTTCCTCCCCACTCCATGTCCTGAAGGGCAGGATAGCCGGCACGCTGCCAACAGTCCCACCATCCGTCACGGTAGGAGAGTATCTTTCCGAGATTTGTCCAATGCAGGAGATCTTCACTCTCTGAAAGCCATGTTTCATAACCGCGGCCGTCAAAGGCGATCCACATCATATACCATTTATTCTCGTAACGGAAAACGCCGGGACTGTCGGCATACAGGGTGGTGTCTTCGGGAAAAATCACGATACCGTGTTTCAAAGGAGTTTTCACCTGCTCGTACACGGGTGTCATTTCATCCTGGGAGATATGATATGATTCCTGCCGATGGCATGCTGTCGTGATGAATGCCACGGTAGCGGTGATAAATGGGAGAGCAAATGCTTTCATGAGCCTATGAAGATAGGAAGAAGTGAATGATCGCACTGTCCGTCAGCAGAATATGACCTGAACCAGAATTCCGACACAGGCCGCGATGACGGCATTGATGGTCTTGGCCAGGATGAATCCTTTTTTCGTGGAGGCGAGCAGGGGAAGGGACATGTGACCGTCCTGGGAGATGGAGCTGGCCATCAGGACACTGAAGGGGAGGACTCCGGTGGCGAACAGGGTTACGAAGATGAGATGGGGACCCGATTCGGGGATTATGCCTATCAATGCGGCTATCAGGATAACCGTCATGATGTTCGAACCTATCCAGGAACTGATGTCCGCATATGACAATCCCGTCTGGAGCACTATAAGGGTACCGAATGTCCATAGAAATATTCTGGGGCAGTGCTTCTTTATCACGTGGCCCCACAGATGGTGTCTTATGAAATGCTCATCGGCGACCAGGGTGAACAGCATGGTCATAAATGCGAATGCACCGAAAAGGAGGTTCATCCATCTTTCGCTCAGCAGTTCCGGATGTTCTCCTTCGTGATGGTCGTGTTCATGTTCGAGCAGGCCGGAGAAGATGGCTGCCGCGTATAGCAGCAGGGCTGCGGCCGTCAGGATGCGGATTGCCGAAGGCTTTCTGAGCGCGGAGTAGGATTCTTTTCTGAAAATGGAGGGAATGTGATGCTCTCCGGAGTCCCCGTGCAGCTCGAATGAATGTGTGCAGCAGTCGTCTGAAATGCGTACCGCTTCGTCTTCCGAACAGCGGCATCCGTCGTGATGCGGTGCGGAACTGCTGCAGGTGTGGTTATGGTGTCTTCTTCCGTGCTGTATCCTGTCATTGACGAGGTCCGTGAGCATACCGAAAGGTATGGACAGGATGAAGAGAATGCCGAAGAGCAGGAGCGCCTTCCGTGGGAACATGGCGATCATTACGAAAGATTCGTCTCCGCAGGTGCAGAGCATACAGGCTACCAGGGCTCCGAAACTGAGCAGACGGTGTGTGTATAGCGACACTGCCGCGAATCCTCCCATACATCCCGGAACCAGCCCCAAGAGGGAACCGAGCAGTATCTGGCTGAACCTGGAGCTTTCCAGTGAAGCTGACCATCTTCCGGTGGACTGGACGTTGATGAATTCGATAATCATCATCATAACGATTACCAGTCCGGTGATCATCACCGCATTTCTCAATGAATCTGTCAATATTTCCAGGAACATAACGTGTCGGATTGGGCCGCAAAGATAGAAACTTATTCGTACTTTTGCAGGAAAAGAATCCTGCTTGAAATGACCAGCCTTTCTGCGACTGCCATATTGGTGATTATACTTCTCTATTTCGCTGTCCTCTTCGCGATAGGACGGATGACTTCCAGAAAAGCGTCCAGCAGCGATTTCTTCCGTGGCGGGAAAAAATCCCCCTGGTATGTCGTGGCTCTCTCGATGATCGGCACCTCCATCTCGGGGGTTACTTTCGTGTCGGTGCCCGGAATGGTGCAGACATCCTGTTTTTCGTATATCCAGATGGTCCTCGGATTTCTGTGCGGATATGCAGTGATATCGTATCTGCTTCTTCCGTTATACTACAGAATGAATTTGAGCAGCATTTACGGGTATCTGGGCGAACGTTTCGGGAGAAGGGGACGCGTTACGGGTTCCGTATATTTCTCCATATCGAAATATTTGGGATGCGGGGTCAGGATGTACCTCACTGCGGCGATACTCCAGTATCTGGTGTTCGACTCCCTCGGAATCCCGTTCATCCTCAATGTGGCCGTCACTATGACGG
>DCIQ01000069.1:0-333 GCA_002317435.1 Bacteroidales bacterium UBA1722
ACGGAGCGGAGGTGGCCCGGATGCACTCCGGGGAGATCTCCATTGCCGCAGGCGGAAATCAGAAAATCACCCTCGGGGCCAAGGTGACCGCCCCTGCCAAGTGGAGCGCCGAGTCCCCGTCGCTCTATGCTCTGGAGATCAATTTATATGATGCCTCCGGCAATATCATCGACCGCGTCCGCACCCGCATCGGTTTCAAGAAGACCGAAATCGTGGACGGGGTGTTCTGTCTGAACGGGCAGCCCGTCAAGGTGAATGCCATTAATACCCACATGCAGCATCCGCGGACAGGGCACGCGATGGACGAGGCCACCATACGGAAGGATATGGAAC
>DCIQ01000069.1:351-946 GCA_002317435.1 Bacteroidales bacterium UBA1722
TGCTGAAGCAGTTCAATTTCAACGGAGTGCGCACTTCGCACTATCCTCCGGTGAACCGATATCTGGAACTGGCCGATGAATACGGGATCTACGTTTTCGATGAGACAGGGGACGAGTCCCACGCCACTGAATTCGTCTCGACTCTGCCCGAGTGGACCGACATGTACCGCGAACGGGTGCGTCGGATGGTGCTCCGGGACAGGAATCACCCCTCTGTGCTGGTCTGGAGTGCGGGTAATGAGAGCGGGGAAGGGGAGAACATAACCGCAGTGGTGGAAGAGGGGAAGAAATATGACCGTACCAGATTCTGGATGTATGGCGGAAATGCGGAGAAACACCCTGCCGAGGATATCGTGGGGCCAAGGTATCCGCTTCCTTTCAGGCACGAGCTCCATTACGGGCTGGATACTTCGGACAGGAGACCTTCGTTTATGGACGAGTATCTCTCCATCGCCGGGAACGGCGGCGGAGGGATGGCTGAGTTCTGGAGGGAGATAGAGAAGCATCCACGTCTGATGGGGGGAGCCATCTGGGACTTTGTCAGTACCGGGATCTCCGAGAGGGAGAGGAAACTGAAGGATTCTTCCCCTTACGG
>DCIQ01000069.1:1094-1232 GCA_002317435.1 Bacteroidales bacterium UBA1722
CTGGTGGCGGACATATATCCGCGGAAGCATAACGCTTCCGGCGGGTTTATTCTCAATAAGGGAAGCAATGAGTTCGGACTCAGGCAGATGGGGGATGACAGCCTGTCCTTCTATATCTATACGTCGCAGCGGCTTGAG
>DCIQ01000069.1:1275-1471 GCA_002317435.1 Bacteroidales bacterium UBA1722
TGGCGGGACAGATGGCATAAAGTGTCCGGAGTCTATGATGGTGAGAATATGACAGTGTTCATCGATGGTGCCGCCGTGGCTTCGCGGCCGGCTTCCGGACGGATAGTAAATCTGCCCTGGCCGGTGAATGTGGGGAGGGACATGCAGTCCTGCGGACAGGATACGGAAGTGTATATCAGCGATGCGCTTATCGATA
>DCIQ01000069.1:1507-1971 GCA_002317435.1 Bacteroidales bacterium UBA1722
GGCATCTTTCCCGAGGCGGTGCTGCCGGAGGACGGTTATGACCGTTCCAAGTCGGTTTTATGGCTGGATTTCGAGTCGGAGACGCAGGGTGAGGAATACTTCTCCTATGGTATCGGAGCACGTACTTATGGGGCCATCTGGCCCGACAGGGTGCCTCAGCCGGAGATGTGGGAGTTCAAACACTGTACGCAGCCTCTCGTGTTCGACCTGCTGGATGCGGACGGGGGATATGTGGAGGTATGGAACAGGAATTTCTTCACTTCCGCCTCGGCCTATCGGACCACGTGGTCGGTTACCTGCGATGGGGAAGTTCTTCAGTCCGGAGTTCTTTCGCTTGAAGGGCTGGAACCGCGTGCGAAGAAAATATATAGGATTCCTTTTACCAGGCCTTCTGATTCTGTCCCGGGGAAAGAGTATCGGTTGGAATTTTCTTCCGTGATGCCTCAATCCACTATATGGGCTCC
>DCIQ01000069.1:1996-2448 GCA_002317435.1 Bacteroidales bacterium UBA1722
GTGGCCTGGGAGCAGTTCGAACTGGATGGATGGAATGTCCCTGCGGTGGAACCTGTGGCTGCTTCGGGTGCAGGGAATGTCTCTTTCCGTAGGGAAGATGGATTTTTGAAGGTGGGCGGTGAAGGATTCGAATATCGGTTTGATGCCGTAACCGGAGCTCTGACATCGATGTCCGTGGACGGGAAGGAAATGCTCTCAAGTCCCCTGAAACTCAATCTGTGGAGGGCGCCGCTGGCCAATGAGTCCGACGGGTGGTGCGGATGGAATGTCGTCGGGCGTCGGGCGGCGGCACTTTATGAAATGTGGCTCTCCGCGCTCTACTACGATGCAGGAGTGGACAGCCCTTCATATGTCCCGGTCAGTGTCGATTGCCGTAAGGCGGGAGAAAAAATAGT
This sequence comes from Bacteroidales bacterium UBA1722, assembly GCA_002317435.1. Lineage (GTDB taxonomy): Bacteria > Bacteroidota > Bacteroidia > Bacteroidales > UBA932 > Minthomonas. Next base: position 2,392 of record DCIQ01000069.1, read on the forward strand.
GGTGGATGTAAGAGAATTGGTCGCCCTGGGAAAAGGAGGCACCGGATTCGAGAACCG
>DCIQ01000069.1:2525-3641 GCA_002317435.1 Bacteroidales bacterium UBA1722
GACGGGAATATGCCTTCGTGGCTGCCGCGCATCGGGCTGACCTTCTCTCTGGACAACTCTCTGGAGAACGTACAGTGGTATGGCAGGGGACCTCAGGAGAATTACCCTGACCGTCGGAGCGGATACCGTGTCGGTGTCTATTCCTCTACGGTGTCCGATATGTATGAGCCTTATCTTATCCCGCAGGACCACGGACTCCGTACCGATAACAGATGGGTGCGTATGACGGATTCGTCAGGACGCGGGGTGGAACTGCGCTGTGACCGCCTGTTCAATTTCAACGTCTCGGAATACTCGTTGGAGAACCTGACCCGTGCGGCATATCAGTACCAGCTGCACCGTTCGGACAAGATAACTTTCTGTCTGGATTATGCCACCTCCGGGGTAGGATGCACTGCCAACGGCATTTCCGCCGGATATAGGGTGTATCCGGAGGTATATGACAGGACGGTCTTCATACGGCCGGTGGGACGGTGACGGTTTTCCGGGTCCGGTCCGGAGCATATCGTACAGGTGCGGTTCCTATAGCAGTGCGGACAGCGCTTCGTAGTACTGCTTGCTGACGGGTACGGCGGGGATGCCGGAAATATTCAGTTCAGCGAAGATGAAACCTTCGGAATCCTTTCTCAGGACCGTTATGTGTTCCGGATTTACGAAATATGAACGCTGGCAGCGGACGAGGCTTCTGCTGCAGATGTTTTCCAGACTTCTCATGGATGCACGGAGCATATATTCCTTTACTTTCTCTCCGTCCAGATAGTGAATCGTTACATAGTTCGAATCGGCGCTGACGAACAGAATGGAGGACGGGGCGATGGAAAGTTTCAGGCGCTTGTGCTCATCGTAGAACCTGATGAGGGAATTGTCGGTGGGGGAGTCCTTCCTGAGGAGTTCCAAATCCTTGATTTTTACGACGCGGACGAAGACCAGATAGGCGTACGGATATGCCAGAGTCAGGAACAGAAATTTGATGCAGTCCGCCAGGACGCTGAAATATCCTCCGTCGGATCCTTTGAACAGGATGGTATATAGTGCGGAGAATGCTGACATCACCATCACCTCACCCGTACACCATACTCCGTAGTGCCACCATTTGATGTCGTGCCTTTCGAGAAA
>DCIQ01000069.1:3738-5327 GCA_002317435.1 Bacteroidales bacterium UBA1722
AACTCACCGAACGTGTAGTAGCCGGCTATGTCGAAAGGATTATAGAGGAGCGTGCTTCCGAGGAAGAAGGTCGGGAGAATCGCAGAATAGGCAAGATGAGGCAGAAAGCCTTCTCTCATTTTGAAATCACTTGTCATATTTTTATTCCGGAGAAGGTGATGTAAAATCCTTCGCATCCGGATTTCGTCCCCGCAAATATATTATTTTTCCGCCAAAACGGGCTTTTGTGTCTTTTTTAGTCACAAAGCCCCGCTTTCTTTTTCAGGGTGTCCCCCCCGACATAATTTTGCGCCACATTCATAATTCGTCATCGGGGAATATATTTCCGTTTATGACGGCTTAAGTCATCATTAAAACATCAGGCACATGAAACATTATTTTCAAAGACTTCAGAATGCCGTTTCTGAAAATTGGGACAGAAAGGCCCTGTGTGATTACGGAGGCTGTTCCTTTACTTTCGGCGAGATGGCCGGGCATATTGAAAAACTGCATATGCTGTTCGAATCCATAGGTATATGTAAAGGTGACAGAATCGCCTTATGCTCCAGAAACCAGGCCCGGTGGGGAATCTGCTTCTTCGCCGCCAATACCTATGAGGCTGTAGCGGTACCTGTCCTTACGGACTTTACTCCTGAAAATATCTCCTCCATCATCGACCATTCCGGCAGCGTCCTGCTTTTCGCTGACCGTGATATCTGGGATGAATTGAAACTCAACGCCATGCCTTCACTGCGCCACGTGCTGTGCGTGTCGGACTTCACTCTTCTGTACGGCTCTCCGGAAGATGTCGATGCTCTCCTGAAACTTGACAGTACGTTTTCCGGCAGGTATCCGTCCGGACTGCGGCCGACGGATATATGTTATCCTATGGACAACGATAAGAATCTCGCGGTCATCAATTACACTTCCGGTTCCACGGGGGATCCGAAAGGGGTTATGATACGATACGAATCCTTGTCCGCCAATATCGAATTCGCACAGAATCATATACCCACCTATCCGGGTGACAGGCTTCTGTCCATTCTTCCCATGGCCCATATGTTCGGTATGGTATTCGAGATGATATACCCCATCTGCGGGGGTGTCACGGTCTATTTCTTGGGCAAGACCCCGTCTCCCACACTTTTGATGAGAGCTATGCAGGAAGTCAGACCCTATCTGGCGATAGCAGTTCCCATGGTCTTCGAGAAGATATACCGCAGCAGGCTGAAACCGATGTCTGAGAAACCCCTCGTGAAGTTTCTGCGGACGATTCCCGGAGTGCGGGAGATTATCCATACCATAATGCGCAAGTCCATAGACCGTGCATTCGGAGGCTCAGTGAGGGAGTACGTGATGGGCGGGGCCGGGATAAATCCCGAGGTGGAGGAATTCCTCAGGTGCATCGGTCTGCATTATACGGTGGGTTACGGAATGACGGAAGCGGCGCCGCTGCTGGCCTACACGTCCTGGGACACTTTCGCCCTGCATTCCTGCGGCAGGGTTATGGATTTCGTAACGCTCAGGATAAATTCGGACGACCCTCAGAACAAAGTAGGGGAGATACAGGCCAGAGGTGTGAATATCTTCAGCGGGTATTATAAGAATGA
>DCIQ01000069.1:5345-7765 GCA_002317435.1 Bacteroidales bacterium UBA1722
CAGGCCACGAAGGCTGCATTCACCGAAGACGGCTGGTTCAGTACCGGTGATCTCGGGGTCATTGATGCGGAGGGTAACGTGTTCATAAAGGGACGCAGCAAGAGTATGCTCCTCTCTTCCAACGGACAGAATATCTATCCTGAAGAAATAGAATGTGAAATAAACAATATACCGTACGTATCCGAGTCTCTGGTGGTATCAAGGAACGGGCTGCTGGTGGCCCTGGTTTATCCAGATGATCTCAATATGAAAAGCCACGGCATGACGGCCTGTATGCTGGCTGAGGAGATCAAACGTGCGGTCAACGCGAGGATGCCGAAATACAGTCTGATATCCGGAGTCGAAATTATGGCGGAACCCTTCTTGAAGACACCTAAGATGTCCATCAAGAGATTCCTGTACAGATGATGCAGCGTCGCCCCGTTAACGTTATTTGAGCAGATTACCCAGGATGGTGCGGGTCAGCTGACGGGTGGCTGTGGAAGTGGCTGACTTGATGGCCTTGTTGGCCACATCCTTTCCGGTCATTTTCTTGGTCTTCTTTCCTGTGGCGGCATTGGCCAGCTGAGTGCCCAGAGATGCGGTGACGCTGGTCAATACGGCTCCGAACACTGCCTTGGCGATCTTCTTTCCTGTGCCACTCCCTCCGCCCGAGGCTTTCCCGGTGCTTTTCGAGGATTTCCGTTCCTCGACTTCCGCTTCCTCCGCAGCAGCCTTCGCAGCTTCCTCTGCGGCCTTCTCGGATTCGGCGAGCAGTATTTCGAAGGCACTTTCCCGGTCTATGGGATGGTCATATCTTCCGTATATGCGGGACTGTTTGATGAGCTGTCCCCTCTGCTGTTCGGTGATGGCACCTATCTGACTCAGCGGGAACAGGATTCTGGCTCTCTGGACCATCGATGGAGAGCCCTTGGCATCGAGGAATGATACGAGTGCCTCACCGGTCTCCAGTTCCGTTATGGCGTCTTCCGTCTTGAAGGCGGGGTTGGGGCGGAAAGTCTCGGCAGCGGCCCTGACCGCCTTCTGGTCCTTCGGCGTATAGGCTCTGAGGGCATGCTGAATTCTGTTGCCCAGCTGTCCAAGTATGCTGTCAGGAATATCTGCAGGGTTCTGGGTTACGAAATAGACACCGACCCCCTTGCTCCTGATGAGTCGTACCACCTGCTCTATCTTGTCCACCAATGCTTTGGGAGTATCATCGAAGAGGGTATGTGCCTCATCGAAGAAGAATACCAGTTTCGGGTATTCCATATCGCCTGCCTCGGGCAGCTGTGCGAACAGATCAGATAGGAGCCAAAGCAGGAATGTGGAGTACAGTTTAGGATTCAGCATCAGTTTGTCGGCGGCGAGCACGCTCATCACACCTTTTCCCTGTTCACACTGCAGCAGGTCGTATATGTCGAACGCCGGTTCGCCGAAGAACTGGTCCGCACCCTGATTCTCCAGAGTCAGCAAAGCTCTCTGAATGGCGCCCACACTGGCGGAACTGACATTCCCGTAGATGTTGGTCAGTTCAGAGGCGTGGTCTGAAACATACGCCAGCATTGACCGAAGGTCCTTCATATCCAGAATGAGGAGCCCTCTTTCGTCAGCGACCCTGAACACTATGTTCAAAACTCCCTCCTGAGTCTCATTCAGACCCATCAGGCGGCTGAGGAGCTGGGGACCCATATCGGATACCGTGGTGCGCATCGGATGACCCTGCTGGCCGAACACGTCATAAAACCTGACGGGACAGGACTGGAACTGAGGAGCTTCAATCCCGAATTCGGCGCAACGTTTCTGAATGAAAGGGGATAACGAACCTTGTTGGCTGATTCCGCTCAGATCACCCTTCATATCTGCCATGAAACAGGGCACTCCTGCCTGACAGAATGATTCTGCAAGTACCTGCAATGTGACTGTCTTGCCGGTTCCTGTCGCACCGGCCACGAGACCGTGACGGTTAGCCATCCGTCCTGACAGAGATATCGGTCCCTCGGGACCATAGGCTACGTAGATGCCGTTTTCCTGTGTGAACATAGTATCTGTGTTTTATTTTCAAATCCGTGTTACAAAAATAACGAAATAAAACAGATATAACCGGAAAATATGGACTCCGAATACGAGAAATGCCTCCCGATTCGTGAGAGGCATTTCAGTTGCGGTGCGGAAGGCACCGATTATGGGTGATATCAGATCATCAGCGCCGCTATGAGGCTGATGATGGATAATCGTCCGCAGATTTATGGAAGGGCGAGGAATGCACAGGCAAATGCCAGAATAGCGTAGAGCTCGGGGAATACGGCGAGAATCATAGTCTTGCCGAATACGTCCTGACCGTTTGACATTTCGTTGATACCATTGGCTACAAGTTTTGCCTGATGTACTGCTGACCAGAGACCTACGAAACCGAGTCCGAGACCGGCTGCACACATGGC
>DCIQ01000028.1:0-3265 GCA_002317435.1 Bacteroidales bacterium UBA1722
TAATCATTTTAGCCATTATGCTCTCTGCGGCCGTGACTGCGGTGGCACAGGAATCGTTCAGCAAGTATGAAATCAAATCCGGAAAATTGAAGGCCGTAACGGAGGTGATGGGTCAGAAGGTGGAATCCACGGGTGTTTTTGACCATTACGGAGCATGGGAAGCGACCAAGACCAAAACATCCATACCCGGGGTGGGTGATATGGAGGTGGCCACCATCACCAAGGACGGAAAGTCTTATATGGTGAACTATACGGCCCGTCAGGTTCAGGAGATGCCTGTTCAGGAATCCATCAACTATCTGGCCATCTCCAAAGAAGCCATCATGAAGTACAATCTCAAAGAGGCCGGTACGGAGATGATAGGGGATAAGGAATGTGTCAAATATACCGCAGAGGTATCTCAGATGGGACAGACCGCCACTGTCACGTCCTGGGTGTGGAAAGGATATGCGATCAAGTCCGTGACCAGTGTGGCCGGGATGTCGATGACCGCCGAAGTGGTGGAATTCATCGAGAATGCCGAGATAGATCCTAAGGAGTTCGAGGTGCCTTCATTCTAGGATCTGTCTGCAGCAGTATTATCATGTTGAGGAATAATGTTATTCTAGGGTTATGTTACTGCTTGTGTGGGTTCTTCTCTCTCGTATGTTTCTTGATATCCAGTAATAATAGCATTTGGAGGTTTGTTCTTCTTATTGTGTCATTAGTGAATTTCGGTTGTGGGGTATTTATTCTACATAATAGAAAGAGAGTAGAATGAAGTCTTGTCTGAAGAAGGTTATCAAGCCATTTGTGTGGAAAGAGATTGAACTGTCCTTAACTCCAGAATCCGGCCGGCGGCGCAGATGTCTTTCCCTTTAGCGGTCGCAGCAGTCCTCCGGAGGACCTGTGGGGAGGACTGACCAGTCCTCATCAACAGGTCTGCAGTGAAAGAATTATTTGGCCATTTTGGCCAAATAATGTTATCTTCGCGGTATCCAATACCCCATGAAAAGATTTCGAACAATAGTCTCTGTCCTTATGTTTCTGGTGCTGGTCCCGGTGGAGGGCCTGTGTGCCGGCTGGGGTAAGATCGGAGTGAAAGGGGCGTATTGTACGGCTTCGAACAGGGATGTGGAGGCCGGGACTTGTTCCGGAGGTGGTGCGGGGGTGGCCGTGAGCCTGAATCTTCCGGTGCCGGGGATGACTCTTCAGCCGGAGCTGAATCTGCTCTCGAAGTATGACCATACCATGCTGGAGGTTCCGGTGAATCTTCAGGTGGGGCTGGATCTGCTGATGATCCGTCCTTTCGTGTGTGTCACTCCGTATTTCTGCTTTCCCGTGGATGTCCGGGGCGGGGAGCAGGTCAACAAGTTCCAGGCAGGTTTCGGTGTGGGGGGAGGAATCGATATATGGAAGTTTCAGATACAGTGCCGGTATAACTGGAATATCGCCAACTTCTATAAGATACAGGACGTTTCGGGTTCTGATGTCTCCAACAAACTTCGGGGAATCGACCTGAGCCTCGTCTTCTTTTTTTAATCTTTCCTTAATGATTTTTAAATGCATACGAATATGATAGAGATTAACGATTCTAATTTTGAAGAAGTGGTGGCCAATGCCGCTGTACCTGTCCTGCTGGATTTCTGGGCTCCGTGGTGCGGTCCCTGCCGGATGGTATCCCCTATAGTGGATGAGATATCGAAGGAGTATGAAGGGAGTTGGCTGGTGGCCAAATGTAATGTGGACGAGGCTGACGAGATTCCTCTGAAATTCGGTATCAGGAGCATTCCTACGCTTCTCTTCTTCCGTGGCGGAGAACTGAAGGACAAGATGGTCGGGGCTGCCACGAAAGCCCAGATCGAGGAAAAGATGAAAACCGTCTGATGATATAGTCTTTCTATGAAAAAACTGTGGTACATTCTGCTTCCCTCGGTCGTGATGCTTCTTTCTTCCGTGGAGGCATCGGCTTATGAACCGGGGAAGGGTTTTCATGTGGGAGCCAAACTGGGGCTTAATTTCACCGACTTCAAGGGGAGCGACCTGAAGAATTTCGATATCAGCACTTATACCGGATATAATTTCGGCGTGGTGTTCAATATCGCTCTTCCCCAGCGCTTCGCCCTGCAGCCCGAGATATTGTTTTCGAGCACCGGTTCCAAGATTACCGGGGAAAGCCTTGTGGGTACGGTGAGAAACTACAGGCAGTCCGATCTGGTCATTCCGCTGAATGTCCAGTACGGTTATAGGTTCGCGTCCATCTTCAGGGTGTTCGGTCAGGTGTCTCCCTATGTATGTTTTAACCTCAGCAGTGTGCTTAAGAATGATGCGGGGGTGACATACGGTGATGTGATAGACGAGAGGCTCTTTCTGGGGGTGGGTGTAGGTGCCGGTATCGACATCTGGAGGTTTCAGTTATATTTCAGATATAACTGGAATCTCACCAATTCGGCTCTGAGAGTGGGAGAGATGAGCGTAACCCCAGGTCAGAAACTTTCAGGTCTGGAGATCTGCCTGTCATATTTCTTTTTATAATGGGACTGCTGGATTCGGTAAAATCCGAACTTGCCGGAGAGTGGGAGGATTTTGAGGCCTTGATGGCCTCCACGCTCCGGTCTGACTGCGGATTGCTCGAAAAAATCAATACATATCTTCTGGATAATTCCGGAAAGAAACTCAGGCCTCTTCTGGCGCTGGCAGCCGCTTCGGCTGCGGGGCGCTGCACGGAAGCCGCGGTCACTTGTGCCGCAGTGTCGGAACTGATGCATACGGCGACTCTGCTTCACGATGATGTGGTGGATGAGAGTGACCTGCGGAGGGGTGCTCCTACCGTCCGCTCACTCTTCTCCCCGGGGACATCGGTTCTGATGGGGGATTACTGGCTTTCGAAGGCGGTAAATCTGCTGGTGGGACTGGGGAATCTGCGGATAATGAGTTTGTTCAGCGTTACCATAGGAGATCTCGCTTCCGGTGAACTGCTGCAGATGGAGAAGGCTTCGTCACTGGATACTTCCGAGCAGGATTATATGGAGATTATCCGCTGCAAGACGGCTTCGCTTTTCGTGTCGTCCGTCGAATCCGCGGCCATCGCTTCCGGAGCGTCGGAGGAGTTTGTCTCCGCCCTCGGCAGATATGCTCTTAAACTCGGGCTTCTCTTCCAGATCAGGGACGATATATTGGATTACGATTCTTCCGTGAAAACGGGGAAGGACGCTGACTGTGACATATCTGAACGGAAAATCACTCTTCCGCTGCTGTGTGCCTTTGAGGCAGTGGCCGGGAGTCG
>DCIQ01000028.1:3396-3908 GCA_002317435.1 Bacteroidales bacterium UBA1722
GGAAGAAGATGCGTCTTCTCGCCGATGAGGCGGCGGCGGCTCTGGATATCCTGCCCGAGAGCGGATATCGCAGCTTTCTGTGTAACGTTACGGAAGCTCTGGTCGGGAGCTGATCAGAGCAGGATGGCTTCGGCCTGGGGATAATCCTCGTCAGCCATTACCGGCGAGTCGTATTTTTTGACGATTTTCATGACTGTCTGTATAGGGACGGGTTTGAAAAGTGAGCAGGGCACCGTCCTACAAATCCCTGCACGCAGATTCTATGCCTGAAGCGATTCTGAGGATGTCTTTTCTCGGTCCCTGGATTATGAACGGGGGCTCGCCCTTGGATATGGTGACCTGGTCTTCAAACAGTCTCATGAACCGTGCGGCTGAGGAGGATTTGCGGAAAACCAGCACCTCTTCAGTCTCTTCGACAAGAGAGTATTCGAGGCTGTCGAACACTCCCATTATCTGCGGACGGCATTCTTCGAAGCTCTTTTCAGTGAGTGCTTCTTTCTTTACATAAGTCA
>DCIQ01000086.1:0-11182 GCA_002317435.1 Bacteroidales bacterium UBA1722
GGTCACTCGCGCGCGGATTTTCCAGGTGACTCTTACCTTTGCAATTGACTATAGATATTGCAAGCAAAGGTAGGAGTCAGCCCCATTAGTGTGATCTGGCTCCGGCTTCGGCCCAAGGTCTATGTGGCTAAGTTTTACCTGCCGGCAGTCTCAGAGATCGGCGAACGGTTCGAACGGCCGTCCTCCCGCCAGTATCTCCTGAGCGGCTTCATCGAAAGTGACCTTCTCGCCGGTACGCAGTGCGGCATTACACATTATCGTGGCGATGGAGTGACTGTAACCTGCCCTGGCAGGTGCGTTGGTGTTCACGTTCCGTGCACGGACACATTCCATCCAGTTCTTCATGTGGAGATTGGTGGACGGGTCCGAACCCGTGTTGGCATTCGTGTCCACGGTCACCGAAGGGAGAGTGAAACTCTCCAGAAGGTTGGCGTCCATCCCCATCTGCCGGGCGTCACCGGCCTGGAGACCGCCTTCCGAATTCACCTGATTCGTGTCGAGATTGAGGGTGCCTCCGTTCGAGAAATAGAGTTCCTTGGTGCCTCCGGCCGCATTATGCATCCTGGATGTATACAATACCTGGAATCCGTCATCGCTGCCTTCATGACCATAGTCGAATACAGCCGTAACGGTATCAAAGTTCCGGCGTCCGTCCTTCCAGCAGTAGATTCCTCCATTGGCCGCTACGCTGCGCGGATGTTCGAGTCCGCTGAACCAGTGGACGGTATCTATCTGGTGGGACATCCACTGTCCCGGAATACCGGATGAGTAGGGCCAGAAAAGTCTGTATTCCAGATATTTTCTCGGATCCCATTTCTCATGCGGCCGGTTGCAGAGATACCGTTTCCAGTCCGTATCCTTCTCGAAGCATTTCTCCACCAGAGAGGCCCTGCGCCAGCGTCCGGGCTGATTTACGTTCCAGCACATCTCCACCATGGTGATGGGACCGAATTTCCCGGATTTGATATATTCGTCCGCAGCCTGATAGTTGGGGGTGGAACGGCGCTGGGAACCTATCTGTATCACCTTTCCGGTCTCTCCGGCCACTTTCAATGCCATCCTGGCATCGGCCATAGTCTCGGCGAAAGGCTTTTCGCAATATACGTCGCATCCGGCCTGAAGAGCCTCTGCCAGATGAATCGGATGCTGGAAGTCCGCCGTAGAGATTATGACGGCATCACACAGATGCGAGTCATAGAGTTCTTCGTTGCAGCGGAAAGTCTTCACTTTCATTCCGTATTTTCCGGCGAAGAATTCCTCCGCCTCCCTGCGCCGGAGACTCCAGATATCGGAGACGGCCACGATTTCGAAGTTCAATTCCTTCGCGAAAGTCATAAATGCCGGTATCAGACTGGACCGGCATCTGTCGGAGAAGCCCACTATCCCCACCTTGATCGAATCATTCGCCCCCTTCGCCCGGGCATAAATACGTGAATCGAGAGCCAATCCACCGATTACCAGCCCACCCGCACCGATGAGGCTGCTCTTTAAAAATTCTCTTCTGGTCTGCATAACTGTTCCTGGTTTATGATGTTTATCTGTTCTTTCATCGCACATATTGCCTTCGGCAATTCCACCTCCCGGTCACTCCATCCGCACTCTATCGAAATGTTCCCCTCGTACCCTATCTCCCGGAGAGCCCGGAAGAATGGGGTGAAATCATCTCCGCATACGCCCGGCGGCGTCCTTCTGTCCTTCTCGGCGATATGGCAGTGGCGCAGCCGGTCCCTGCACTGGATGAGGGACTCCGGGTCCTCCCCGTTCTGGAGCATGTGGTAGAAATCAGCCAGCACACATATACGGTCACTCCCGCTCCTGCGGGCCATCTCCGCCCCTTCACATACGGTATTTATCAGATTCGTCTCCTCGCTGCGGAGAGGTTCGATGACTATCGTCATGTCATACTTTTCGGCGAAAGGGACTATCCCTTTCAGAAGGGACAGAAACTGTTCTTCAGCCTCAGCATGATCGAAACCGTCGGGAACGGTGCGCGAGCGGCCGCTGCCCAGGACCAGACATTTTATTCCTATCTCAGATGCACGCCGCAGTGCCGTCTCCGAATACTTCAGGGCACGTTCCATATCAGCTTCCGGCCCCACTATCTTCAAGTCCCCCGGAAAAAATCCGTTGGCGGAACATATCGGAAGGGCACACGCACCCGCGACGGCCCGGTTCGCGGCGAAATCCTCCTCGCTGCTCTCCGGCATCAGAAAACCGGACACATTGGTCTCGACATAGGCCACACCGGCCTCTTTCATCAATTCGGCATCGGCGGGATTACCGCACACGCCTATCCGTTCGCCCAGCGATAACGGACGGTCACCTGCACATCCAGGCAGGAACACCAGCAGAACCACTGCCAGAAGATGGTAATATGTTTTCATAAAAATCATTATTGATGGCATAAAGTTAATATTATTCGGCCAAAAATAATATGTAATATTGCGCCCGCGATTCACTGATGCCGTATGCGGTACGGAAGACTTTCGAAACAACTCGCCGCTCTGGCAGGTCCCATCCTGGTGGAGACCGTCCTCATAATGATGCTGGGGGCGGTGGACACCTTCATGCTCAGCAGACATTCGGACGACAGCGTAGCGGCGGTGGGGATGGTGAACCAGCTGGTGAATTTCGTCCTCCTCATATTCGAAGTCATATCCATAGGCACATCCATCCTCTGCTCCCAATATATCGGCGCCGGGCTCAGGGAGAAGGTAATCCAGGTCGTGGGCATCTCCCTCCTGTTCAATCTCTTCAGCGGACTGACATTCAGTTTCATCCTCCACCGGTGGGCAGGGGCGCTGCTGGGGATGATGGGGCTGCGGGAGGCCCTGTTGCCCGAAGGGCTGTCATATATGAGAATCGTCGGGGGGTTCGTCTTCCTCCAGGCCGTCTCGCTGGCGATATCGGCGGCACTCCGCAGCGCCGACAAAGCCGTATGGCCGATGATGGTATCCGCCATCGTAAACGTCCTGAACATCTTCGGAAACTACGCTCTGATCTTCGGAAAATTCGGAATGCCGGCGCTGGGTGTCACGGGGGCGGCCATCTCCACCGTCATCTGCCGTGGAGTATCCGTGCTCCTGCTGTTCATCCTCCTGAAGAAAAAGCACATCCCCCACTTCCCGAAGGAACTCTTCCGCCCCTTCCCCTGGAGAGAACTGGGGAATCTGCTGAAAATCGGCATCCCCTCCGCCGGGGAACATATGTCATACGCCCTCTCCCAGATAGTCATCACCTATTTCATCAATATGATGGGGAATGCCGCCCTGGCCACCAGAACCTACTGCCAGAACATAGTGATGTTCGGATACGTATTCTCTCTGGCGGTGGCACAGGGGGGAGCCATCGTAATCGGGCATCTGGTAGGGATGAGGAAGACCTGTGCAGCCTTTATCCTCGGAAAGAGAATTCTCCGGGTGGTGGTCACGGCCTCGGTGACACTGTCAGTCATCACTGCGCTCTTCGGAAAATTGATATTCTCCTGCCTCACGGAGAATCAGGAGATCATCGCCATGGGGACCGCCATCCTCTGGGTGGACATCCTCGTGGAGACGGGCCGGGCCATCAACTTCTTCGGAGTACAGTCACTCAGAGCCACGGGGGACATCTACTTCCCGGTGACCATAGGCATAACAGTCTGCTGGACCGTATCGGTGGGATTCAGTTACCTGTTCGGCATCACGATGGCCGGAGGGCTCGTGGCCCTCTGGTGCGCATTCTTCCTGGACGAAAATATCCGCGGGCTCATATTCATCAGACGCTGGAAGGGGATGAAATGGACGGACAAGAGTTTCGTGAAGGGATAATCAGCCCCCTCAGCTATTTTACCGGCTCGACGTGTATGGTGACCAGCGTATCCTGACCGTATTTCTCCTTCAGTGCCCGTTCGATGGCCACCGTGATATCATGCGAACGGTTCACGGTCATCTCCCCGTCCACGCGGATATGCGCATCGATTATCTTCATGCTCCCCATCTGCCGGGTGCGGAGGTTATGGGGGCAGGAGACCTCCGGGTCAGCGGTTATGATTCCGAGAATCTCTTCCTCCACCTTCAGGGGAAGCGATTTGTCCATCAGTTCATTCATCCCGGGTGCGACCAGATCCCAACTCACTTTTATTATGATTATGCCTACGGCAATGGCGGCTATCGGGTCCAGGATGCTCCATTTGTCCCCGAGGAAGCAGGCTCCGGCGATTCCGATGAGCGTCCCCATCGAGGAGAATGCATCGCTGCGGTGATGCCAGGCGTTGGCCACCATGGCAGGGGAATCCACCATCCTCCCCACCCTTATGGTGTATTGGTAAAGCAGTTCTTTGGCCAGAACGGAAACCACCGCCGCGACCAGAGCTATAACCCCGGGACTGGGTATCTCCTCCCCGCGGCAGACAGCTATTATGGATTTCGCAGCGTTAACTATGATGCCGGCAGCCACCAGAAAGAGGGAAATGCCGATTATGATGCTCCCGAGCGTCTCGAACTTCCCGTGCCCGTAATCGTGGTCTTCATCCTTCGGTTTGCGCGAGAAGCGCGTACACACCAGAACCACGAAATCCGTGGCGAAATCGGAACACGAATGCACCGCATCGGCCACCATCGCCCCGCTGTGCCCGAAAATACCGGCCAGCAGTTTCCCCACAGAGAGAAGGGCATTGACGAAAGAGCCCACCAGAGTGACTCTGGTAATAGTTCTGATTCTCGGGTCTGTCATAAACTTTATTTTACGGGGACAGCGTCAGTTTCGACCTTTCCGGTCCTGAAATGCTTCTTGAAGAAGCGGCAGAGCAGAAGCCACCAGAGCCTGACTCTGTAGGTGGTCGTCCAGAATCTGGATATGAAACACCAGCCGAAAGAATACGCCTTGAAGGGATGTCCGCCGAAGCAGGTGCCACCTATGACGACTCCCAGAACGTCAGACACCGTGGCTCTCTCGTACGGGCCATAGTTACCGTCGCCCCGGATGAGCAGCAGCGTACCCCAGACGTGGACTATACGATGAAGTTTTATGTCCCCGCTCTGTTCATGACGGAACAGAACTATATCTCTCCTGCGCAGAGTCAACCGGCCGTCACCACGGGTATGGTTCGTCGGACGCCCCCGGTCGGAATGCCGTTCATGACGGAGAAGATTCAGGGACATCCTGTCATCCTCCAGAGCGACATCATCCGGCTTGCGGACAGGAGTCAGAATCACATAATCCTCCCCCCCTTTGAGTATGGGATGCATGGAAATACCGTTCACGGGAAGTTTGATCACCTTCCCCACGTTAAGTTCCCGGCAGACCTCATCGTAATAGATATCGTTATCCTGAATCATCGGAATCGCCCCGTTTGTGGAACAAAGGTAATATATTTTAATGAATTTACACTATTTTCGCTCCCGCGGAAATGATCGCCCCCGTTGACGGCGGATCGCTTTCGGGAGAAGATTCGGCCATGCCGTTCAACGAATAGTCGGGTGGACGTTTCCGTGGCCAAAAAATGTTAAATTTGCGGAAACATATTCTGATATGAGACTGAAAGAAGGCCTGAAGATTCGCGAGATAGCGAAGGAAAAAGTGATTCTGCTTCAGGGAAGGACCAAAGCGGATATGACCAGGGTAGTGTCACTGAACGACACGTCGGAGTATTTGTGGCATTCCCTGGAGGGAAAGGATTTTACGTGCGGAACCGTCACGGAACTGCTTCTGGCGCGTTATGACGTAGAAAGAGAAAGAGCGGAGAACGATGCCGTTTCGTGGGTATCGAAACTTACGGAGGCAGGACTTATAGAACAGTAGCGGGGAAAGTGAAGAAAGCGCTCAGACTGATTCCGGAAAAATTCCGCAGGAAAGGGTTGGCTGTGGCCTGCCTCATACCCTTGACTGCCATACTGAACATTCTGGGAGTCGCGCTGCTTTTCCCGATGATCTATGTAGTGCTGGACGGAGGGGAGACTTTCGGGAATTCGTTTCTCCATACGATTATGGTCGGTTCCGGATTCCAGGATAAAGACCGGTTCCTGATCTGTCTTGTCGCGGCGACGGTACTCTTCATCATTCTGAAAAACCTGCTCGTCATCTGCGCCGTCCGCTTCCAGACCGGATATCTTCTCGCGCTGTTCAGACATTTCTCGTCATCCCTGTTCTCCGACCTGTATGACAGGGGACTTCTCTATATGCGCAGTTCGAACACTTCTGAACTGACATTCAACGTAAACGCCGCCTGCTATAACTTCGCCACGGGATACCTCTTCCACCTGTTCAAGTTCTGGGGGGATGTCCTGTTCTGCCTCCTGATGATGACAGCGCTTTCTTTCTACGACATCGGAGCCCTGGCCGCCGTGACCGCCGCCTTCCTGCCCGTCGTCCTGTTCTATGTCCTTCCGGTACGCAGGAAACTGAAATCCTACGGCCGGCAGGAGTTCTCAGCCCGAAGAAGACAGATGAAGACCGTGCAGGAGACCTTCCGAGGTTACGCCGAGATGAAAGTAAATGAAGCTTTCAGCTCCATGAACGGAAAATTCGAATCGGGACTGGAAGAAATATCCAGATTCCGAATCAGGACGAACATCCTGCAGAGTATCCCGAGCCGTCTGCTGGAACTGGCCGTCGCCCTCGTGCTGGGAGGCATGGTCCTTATGAACATAGACGCTTCACAGGCCTCCCGGCGAATATTCCTGGGTATCTTCACCGTCATCATAATAAGGATGCTGCCTGTGGTCATATCCCTCATAAATACGTGGAATTCGATGAAAAACACCGAATATACCATAGACGTAATCTCTCAGCTCAGCGACATGACCTGCCGCAAGAGCGATAAAGACACCGCCGTGATCCCCTTCACTTTCACGGAAAGCATAAAGGCGGAAAACATCTCTTTTTCTTTCCCGGACAGACAGATGTTCCGAAATCTCAGTTTCGAGATACGGCGGGGCGAACGGTTCGGGATAAGGGGGAAGACCGGTGCGGGGAAAAGCACCCTCTTCAATCTGCTGCTCGGCCTCATAAATCCGGAAGAAGGGGAGATATTCATCGACGGGAACCCGCTGAAAGGCGATTTCATCCGCCGGTGGCATTCCGCAGTGGGGTACGTATCACAGGAAGTGTTCATCTCCGATACGACCATTGCGGAAAACATCGCCCTGGGCGTCGACCGGGAAAACATCGATCGGCAGCGGCTGGACGATGCCATCGACAAAGCCTGTCTGCGCACATTCGTCGATTCTCTTCCCCACGGAGCCGATACCGGTATCGGGGAGGCGGGAAGCAGGATTTCGGGAGGCCAGCGACAGAGAATCGGGATAGCACGGGCACTGTACAAGGGAGCGCAGGTACTCTTTTTCGACGAAGCCACCTCTTCCCTCGACGTCCAGACAGAATCCGAGATAAACCGTGAGATTCAGAAACTCTCCAGTGAAGACAGGCATCTGACGATTATAATTATCTCGCATCGTCCGGGTTCCCTGGAATTCTGCGGCAGAACAATGGAAATATAAGAACCTATCGATATGAAACATTTATCCATTCCAGTGATTATGATGGCATTATCATCGTGTGCCGGACAGCCTTCCACGGAACCTGCTGTCCATACGTCACCAAAAGTTATCGAAAAACAGTCCATTACGGTGACAGAAGGAAAATTCACTCCCGAAGTGATGCTCGAACTGGGACGTGTGTCAGACTACAAACTCTCTCCCGACGGGAGCAAAATACTGTACAGCGTCACCTATACCGACATAGAGGAGAACAGAAGTGTCAGACAGCTGTTCGTGATGAACTCTGACGGATCGGAGAACAAGAAGATCACCCATTTCGCCAAAAGCGTGTCCTGTCCCACCTGGTGGAAGGACGGCTCCCGGATCATCTACCTCCGGGGCGGAAAGATGTTTTCCATGAGACCGGACGGTTCTGACATCAGAAAAGTTCAACAAACCCCGGAAGAGATCGAAGAATTCAAATTCTCCCCCGACTTCACCAAGGTGATGTACACCGCGCAGGTGCAGCAGGCCATCCGCCCTACGGACGACTATCCGGACCTGAAGGCCTCCACCGCCAGACACATAAAAGACCTTATGTACCGCCACTGGGACCATTTCGTGGAGACCATCCCGCATACCTTCGTCGCACAGGTGAAATTCACTGACGGAGCCGCCCTTATTGCCGTAGGCGAAGGCAAGGACATCCTCACCCCGGAAGAGAAGGACTTCGAACTCCCCACCCTCCCGTTCGGCGGTCTGGAACAGCTGGACTGGTCGCCCGACAGCCGCCGCATCGCCTACTCGTGCAGAAAACTGAAAGGGAAAGAGTATGCATTCTCCACCGATACCGACATCTACCTCTATGACGTGACCACCGGCGAAAGCATGAACCTGACAGAAGGAATGCCCGGCTATGATACCGACCCCGTATGGTCCCCCGACGGCAGATACATCGCCTGGATAAGTATGGAGAGAGCCGGCTTCGAAGCGGACAAACAACGGCTCTTCATAATCGATCCCGCCACCATGGTCCGGAAAGAACTTTCCGCCGATTTCAAATATAACGTCTCCTCACCTGTCTGGCAGAAAGACTCCAGGGCCATTTACTTCTGCTCGCTCGTCAACGCGCTGCAGGCCCTCTATGTAACCGATCTGGAAGGCAGCATCCGCCGCATCACCGCTGAAGACTGCCGGTATGACTTCCAGAGCGTAATCGATGACGGAGAGCGCCTCATCTGCGCGAACCAGTCCATGTCCAGACCCAACGAGATAGTGTCTGTATCCAAGGCGGACGGCAGCTTCACACCGCTGACCCACGAGAATGATGACATCCTCTCCCGGATAGAGCCCGAAACTTATGAAGAGAGATGGATAACCACCACCGACGGGAAGAAAATGCACACATGGGTGGTATATCCTCCCCATTTCGATAAGGAAAAAGTATATCCCGCCATGCTGTTCTGCACCGGAGGTCCCCAGGGGACCCTCTCCCAGAGCTGGTCCACCAGATGGAACTTCAAGCTTATGGCACATAACGGATACATAGTCATCCTGCCGAACAGACGCGGCACCACCGCCTTCGGCCAGGAATGGACCGACCAGATATCCGGAGACTATTGCGGCCAGAATATGGAGGACTACAAATCCGCAGCCAAGGCATTGAAAGCCGAAAAGTTCGTGGGGAAGATGGGAGCCTCGGGCGCCAGTTACGGCGGATACTCGATATATTACCTCGCGGGGACACACAACGGCATGTTCGATGCCTTCCTCTCCCATGCCGGCATCTTCAATCAGGAGCAGATGTATATGATGACCGAGGAAATGTGGTTCCCGAAATGGGACAACGGAGGAGCACCGTGGGATACCAACCCCACCGCCGTAAGGCATTACAGGAACTCTCCCCATAAACTCATAAAGAACTGGAACACCCCGATTATGGTCACCCACGGTGAATTGGACTACAGAGTACCGGTGGAACAGGGAATGGCCGCCTTCAATGCCGCCCAAATGATGGGAGTCCCTTCGGAGATGATTCTCTTCCCGGACGAAAACCACTGGATACTCAAGCCTCAGAATGCCGTCCACTGGCACAGGGCATTCTACGACTGGTTCGACAAATGGCTTAAATAATAACACGGACAGTACCCGGACCATCATGAATTTCATAGACCACATATTGCTGCTGCCCTACTACCTCACCCTGAGGATACGTCACGCACTTTATGACAGCGGGAAAAAGAAATCCTACGCATATGACATCCCCGTCATCTGCGTGGGGAACGTCACCGTGGGGGGGACAGGCAAGACCCCCCATACCGAAATGCTTGTCCGCCTTCTGAAGGAGGACTTCCGCATCGCCGTGATATCCAGAGGATATCACCGTAAAAGCAAGGGATTCAGGGAAGTATCCGTCGACGACGATTTCCGTATGACCGGTGACGAACCTCTCCAGATAAAGAGGAAATTCCCGGATATAACCGTCGTCACGGATTCCGACAGATGCCGTGCGATGGACAGACTCTCAGCCCTTCCGGAAGAGACACGTCCCACTCTGGTGATTCTGGACGACGGATTCCAATACAGGAGACTGAGGCCGAAAACCAATATCGTACTGGTGAATTCCGCAAGACCGGTCTTCGAAGACCATCTTCTCCCTTTCGGACGCCTGAGAGACCTGCCTTGCAGGATACGGAAGGCAGATATCGTTATAGTAACCAAAGTCCATGGCCTTCCGAATACGCAGGAAAGGAACGAATGGAGACGCCGGCTGAAACTGAAAGAGAATCAGTCCATATTCTTTTCCGGCATCAGTTTCGACCGCCCCGAGCCGATATTCACACAGGAAAGCGACCCGAGATACATCTATTCGAAAAGTGCGGTGCTGTTCACCGGTATCGCCGACAATACACCGCTGACCCGATATCTGGTCAGCGTTTACGACGTGAAGCATACACTCACCTTCGCGGACCATCATAACTTTTCACGCTCCGACCTGAAAACCATCGCATCTCTGGCCTCAATCTACAATACGTCCATCATCCTGACCACGGAGAAGGACGCACAGAGAATGGGCCACCTCTCCAAGGTGCCCTCCATCCTGAAAAGCCGTATGTTCTACGTCCCCATCCGTCCCATCATCATCCCCGATGCTGACGCATACGGATGGGATCCTCAGGACATCGATTACAATATAGGGAGCGAAACACTTAAAAAAGAACTTATATGCCGTCTTTCATAATCGAAGGGGGACACACCCTGTCCGGTGAGATCACGCCCCAAGGTGCCAAGAATGAAGTATTACAGATACTCTGCGCCACTCTGCTGACCCCGGAAAAGGTCACGGTCCACAATGTGCCCGACATCCTGGACGTCAACAACCTGATAGATCTGCTCGCACAGATGGGTTCGGATGTGGAGAATCTCGGGGGCGGGACCTGGTCCTTCCGGGCCCGGAACATCGACAGGGATTTCCTTCGAAGTGACAGCTTTCTCCGCAAGAACGCCGCTCTGCGCGGTTCCATAATGCTTACGGGCCCTATGCTGGCCCGGTTCGGGAGTGCCGTCACCTCCAAGCCCGGAGGAGACAAGATAGGCCGCCGCCGGCTGGACACACACTTCGAAGGGCTCAAGAAGCTGGGAGCCGAATTCTGTTACGACGCCGATGACGGTCTGTTCCAATTGAAGGCGGAAAGACTCCGCGGCACATATATGCTGCTGGACGA
>DCIQ01000086.1:11196-14005 GCA_002317435.1 Bacteroidales bacterium UBA1722
GCCTCCGTGACCGGTACGGCCAACGTAGTGATGGCCGCCGTCCTCGCCGAAGGGACCACCACCATCTACAACGCCGCCTGCGAACCATATCTTCAGCAGCTGTGCAGGATGCTGGTCAGAATGGGAGCCCGCATCAGCGGCATCGGCTCAAACCTGCTCACCATAGAAGGGGTCTCCTCCCTCCACGGCACCGAACACACCGTACTGCCGGATATGATAGAAGTGGGGAGTTTCATCGCCATGGCGGCGATGACCCGCAGCGAACTGACCATCAAGAACGTCTCGATACAGAACCTCGGCATCATCCCCGAAAGTTTCAAACGTCTGGGCATCCATCTGGAGGAACGGGGAGACGATATCTATATCCCCGCCCAGAAAGAGTACGTGATAGACACTTTCCTCGACGGTTCGATAATGAGCATCTCCGACGCCCCCTGGCCGGGGCTCTCCCCCGACCTGCTCTCCGTGATGCTGGTGGTCGCCACCCAGTGCAAGGGGTGTGTCCTCATCCATCAGAAAATGTTCGAGAGCCGTCTCTTCTTCGTGGACAAGCTCATCGATATGGGAGCCCAGATAATCCTCTGCGACCCGCACAGGGCCGTAGTGGTGGGACATAACCACTCGATGAATCTCCGTTCGCGCAGGATGACCTCCCCGGACATCCGTGCAGGTATCGCCATGCTGATAGCGGCGATGGCTGCGGAAGGGACCAGCACCATCGACAACATCGGCCAGATAGACCGCGGATACCAGAATATAGAAGGGAGGCTGAACGCCCTGGGAGCGAGAATAAGGAGGGTGGAATAATGACGTTCATCCCAAATACTTTCGGAATCAGGGTCAAGGCAGACCGGTTCCTGGAATATGACTCCGAGGAGGAACTGGTCACACTGATCCGCAGCGGTGCTGTCACCAGCCCTTTCCTGCACGTAGGACAGGGCAGCAACCTCCTGTTCACGAAAGATTTCCCCGGAACAGTCCTCCACAGCCGGATAGATGATTTCGAAGAGGTGGACCGTGACGGGTATTCAGTCACCGTCCGCGTGGGAGCCGGGGTCGTATGGGATGATTTCGTAGAAGAATGTGTCACCCGGGGATGGTACGGTGCGGAGAACCTCTCCCTGATACCGGGCGAGACCGGCGCCGCGGCCGTCCAGAACATAGGAGCGTACGGCACGGAAGTAAAGGATATCATAGCGGCTATCGCCGCAATAGATGTGCAGACAGGTGAGTCCCGCGTATTCAGCCCCGTGGAATGCCGATACGGTTACCGCCAGAGCATCTTCAAACAGCCCTCATATAAGAAATTCATCGTCACTTCCGTATATTTCCGTCTCTCCCTGACGGAGCAGTATGCTCTGGAATACGGTCCCCTGAAAGAAATTGAATCCCCGTCTCTGAGAAAGATAAGGGATGCCGTAATATCCATCCGGAGAGAAAAACTTCCCGATCCGGCCGAAACCGGCAGTGCCGGCAGTTTCTTCATGAACCCCATAATCACCGTCAGTCACCTGAACGACCTGCAGCAGACCTGGCCGGACATCCCCCATTATCCGGTACCGGATGCAGAGACGGTGACATATCCTACAGAAGGTGCTTCCGCATCTCCGGCAGACTGTGTGAAAGTACCGGCCGGCTGGCTGATCCAGCAATGCGGCTGGCGCGGGAAGTCTCAAGGCAGGGCCGGAGTATGGGAGAAACAGGCTCTGGTACTTGTAAACCGCGGCGGGGCCTCTGGAGAGGAGATTCTCTCACTGGCCCGTTCCATCACCGGATCTGTTCTGGAAAAATTCGGCATCGCACTCCAGATGGAAGTCAACGTCTTCTAATTCCGTGAATCTTCCCAATCCGCATTTTTTATTTTAGAAATTTTGGTACATTTGTTGACAAAATCAGGTCATATATAATATTTGTATTATGAAGAAAATTTATTTACTGCTCGCCTTGTCATCATTCATTCTCGCCTCCTGTGCCACTCCGTTGAGAATTTCGATGAACCGCACCACTCCCGAAGGGGAAAGGTTCGTGGTGACCTCTGACCAACACTTGTTCCGTGCGGCAAAAGGGAATATGGATATAGCGATGGGAGCCAAAATATCCGGTAAGGACACCGTTCTGGCATTTGTCATCACCTGTGACGCGAACAGCGGCCACGGAATCTTCGACAAGGGTAACAAATTGATGTTCAGACTCTCCGACAATTCCGAAATATCTCTTTCCAATCTCTATGACAAGGAATACGAGGAACACGAAGATACCTCTGTCTCACAGCACTACCAGACCGATTACGGCTATTCGTACTCCTACAGCCCGTGGACTGACGACATCTACATCTCTCCTTTCGAGGTGACACGTCTGGTACCCCGCATCAACCACTACAAGACCTCGAATTCCTATGCTCTGTATCTGGTGACCAAACAGCAGATCAACGATATCATAAGCAAGGGAGTAAAGAAGTTAAGAGTCGAAATAGAGGACAAGGACCTCGACATGACGGATACCGAAGGAGTGGCACCGCTGATATCGAACATGCGCGCATGCCTCAGGGAAGGAATCGCCAACCCTGTCTCCAGAAGCGAATTCTAATCTTACGGACCGGGGACGGAAGACATCCTCGTACGATAAAAAAAGAACCGCCGTCATTCAGAAGGATACGGCGGTTCTTTTTATCAGGTATATCCTCCTTACAAACCGAAATATCTCTCAAAGAATATCCGCAGCTTCTCAATGACAGACTTCTTCTTTTCCTGTCTGTTTCCTCCACCGAATCTTGACATGGGTGGAAGAATCTTGTCTATGTCCGTACCTG
>DCIQ01000086.1:14052-16303 GCA_002317435.1 Bacteroidales bacterium UBA1722
ACTCGATAAGCTCCTTCTTACTTCTGAGCTGCATGCTGGAACCAATGGCCTTTGTGATGCTGACCAATATCTCCTTGTCAGTGCAGTTGGAGTCGTGGTACTTCCGGACAAGAAGGAGAATGTAGTCTATGTTGATTTCCACCTGCCTGATGAGCTCTGTCTCAAACACAAGGTCATCATTTATGTTCTCCTTGTCTCCAGGTCTTCTTCTCCTCCATTTCTCCTGAAGGTCAAGATAGCAGCTCTGGTAGTCTTGAAGTTGTCTGTCAGTGAGGATTTCCTGCCCCTCAAACTGGTCAAAGGTGGAAAGTATGTTGATGGATTTGAGGAGACTTCCATAGAGTCCGATGAACCTCCTTTCAGCATCTTCTCCCAGTATTGGTTGTCCTTCCGGGAACTCTTCTTGGAGCTGTTCAACCAGTTCCCTGTAACCGTAACAGTGCTTGCCCTTCTCTGTATCATAACCATTGTAGTACGACAGGAAGTCCTTCAGAATAACAATAGAGCTTGCATCTTTGTCACCAAAGAGGGCAATCGCGTCATCCGTCTCCTGCTGGAGGTCCCTGAAGCAAACTATATTTCCGAACGTCTTAACAGAGTTCAGGATTCTGTTGGTTCTGGAAAATGCCTGAATCAGCCCGTGCTGTCTGAGGTTCTTGTCTACAAACAGGGTGTTCAGAGTGGTCGCATCAAAACCTGTCAGGAACATGTTGACCACTATCAGGATGTCCACCTGTCTGTTCTTCATCCTGAGTGACAAGTCCTTATAGTAGTTCTGGAACTTGTCAGAGGAAGTGTCATAGTTGGTGGAGAACATCCGGTTGTAGTCCTTGATCGCTCCTTCCAGGAAGTCCCTTGACTGCTGGTCAAGCTGGGTGGTGCTCTCCGGATTCTCCTCTGTCAGGATGCCATCTGGTTCCTCCTCATTCGCCCCATAACTGTATATGGTCGCTATCTTCAATCTCGCTGCCTCCGGAAGTGTGGATAGCTGTTTCTTGAACTCATTGTAGTATGCCTTGGCCATAGGGATGGATGCCACTGCAAACATAGCATTGAATCCTCCCAGTTTCTGTTCTGTCTTGTGTTCAGGGACATCAGAACCCTTCTTGGCAGATGCCACCTTGTGTATGTCATCCAGCACCCTGAAAGAGTAGAAGGAACTTCTCTTGGTCTTCTGGTCAAAGTGGTCAAGGATGTATTTCACCACCTGGGACACTCTCTCTGGTGATGCCATTGCCTTTTCCCTGTCTATGGCAGATATCTGTTTGTCCAGTATGCCGTCCCTCTCTTTTATGGTGTCGACATAATCTATTCTGAAAGGAAGGACATTCTCATCATTTATCGCATCCACAATGGTGTAGGTGTGGAGTTTGTCACCAAATGCCTGCCGGGTGGTCTTCAGATGAAGATTTCCACCTGTCCCTGCATTCTGTGCGAAGATTGGAGTACCTGTGAATCCAAAGAGATGGTATTTCTTGAAGTTCTTGGTGATAGCAGTGTGCATCTCTCCAAAGTTACTTCTGTGACACTCATCGAATATGATGACCACCCTCTGCTGGAATACAGGATGGTTCTTGTTCTTCTGGACAAATATTGAGAGTTTCTGGATGGTGGTGACGATGATTCTGTAATCATGGTATCCACCATTCTTGTCCTTGTTTTCCAGTTGCCTTTGGAGGACTGATGTAGAGGTGTTTCCATCTGCGGCTCCCTCCTCAAACCTGTTGTACTCTTTCATAGTCTGGTAGTCCAGGTCTTTCCTGTCCACCACGAAGAGGACCTTGTCTATGTATGGGAGTCTGGATGAGAGCTGTGCAGTCTTGAAGGAAGTGAGGGTCTTTCCCGAGCCTGTGGTGTGCCAGATATAACCTCCTCCCTGGATGCTGCCATACTGTTTGTAGTTGTTTGCCACATTTATCCTCTGGATGATTCTCTCTGTGGCTGCTATCTGGTATGGTCTCATCACCATCAGCATCTTCTCTGATGTGAAGATACAGTATCTGGTGAGGATGCTCAGGAGGGTATGCTTTGAGAAGAAGGTTTTGGTGAAGTCCAGGAGGTCTGTGATAGTCTTGTTGCTCGAATCTGCCCAGAAGGATGAGAACTCAAAGGAATTGGAAGTTTTCTTGGACTTGTTCCTTCCACCCAGTTCCTGTTCTTTGATGTGGTTGGATCTGGTGGAGTTTGAGTAGTACTTGGTATTGGTGCCATTGGAGATGACAAATATCTGTACATACTCATACAGACCACA
>DCIQ01000086.1:16377-17854 GCA_002317435.1 Bacteroidales bacterium UBA1722
ACACCCCTTCTTTTGAGTTCTATATGAACAAGGGGAAGTCCATTGACCAGGATGGTGACATCATATCTGGTGTTGTGGTTTCCCTGTTCTTCCACATACTGGTTGATGACCTGACAGGAGTTGTTGTGGATGTTGTTCTTGTCAATCAGGTATATGTTCTGGCTCTCTCCTGTGTCCCTTTTGAGAACCTGTATGTAGTCCTCCTGTATCTTTGCTGTCTTTGCGACAATATCATCATTCCTGTTTGCCAGATTCTCACTGAAGAATGCAGTCCACTCATTGTCCGTGAAGGTGTATGAGTTGAGTTTTTCCAACTGCCTTCTCAGGTTGGAAACAAGGTCTGCCTCTGTATGGATGTTCAGGTACTCATACCCCTGTTCTCCCAGAAGATGGATGAACTCTTTTTCAAGGTCTGCCTCACTCTGGTATGCGTCAGAAGTGCTTACTGCATGTTCGTACTCAGAAACCACAGTGTATTCTGAACTTTCAGCTATGATATTGTATTGGGACATTTATTTGTGAAATGTTTGGAATTCAAAAATTATCAATACATTTGCGACAGAGATTTTTAATTGAACTGTCGGAGAAGGCAAGCTCCCGGTGCTAATTACAACAGAGTATTTATTTTTTGATAGGTACTCTGTTTTTTTTGACACTTGGCGGATGATGTACTATTAAAGCCGCTCCTTGCTTCCAAAACAGTTATTTATTCATATAGTATGAAATTAAAAATCTCTATCAAAAGCACTGGGAAGCGCCTTACAGTAGTCTGTGAGGAGGAGTCCCACAAGTCCGTACTCGTCAGAGGTCATTTTCGGATGATTCACGGTAAAAGGACTTATGTGAAAACTCACTTCCGGAAACGGTAGTTGAGCACTCCGATTCCATCCTTCCGGGAGCCGCTTGTCTTGCCGCAGGTGGCTTCCGTTATTGTTATGTACTTCCATATCTTTTGAAGGTCAGTAATTTATCTCTGTAATACTCATACTGCTGTCTGCGCTTCTCAATCTCTGCTGGAAGACCTGCTGCAAGGTCATTGGTCAGGGTGTCAAATCTGTCAAGGATGTCAACTATCTTCTGCTGTTCTGCAAGGGGTAGAAGGGGGAAAGACATATCTTCTAAGACCTTACCATCAAGAGTTGGTATTCCTGCCCTTCTAACCCTTGACATAAGGTATGGTTCCTTTGTTTGGAGATAATAAAAGACAAACTTTCCAGAAAGCATAGGTGTTTGTGATAAACAGAAACATCCATCAGAAGACCAGAATTTTTCATTTGAAAATCCAAGGGTTCCTGCTGATGCTCCAACATTTATCACCATTGTTGTATTGCCTTCTCTGTTGAATTCATCATAGTATCCAATAGGCTCAATGCCTCCATGAAACACCTTGTATTTGCCATCTTCTGAGAGTTGGGATTTGGTGAGTCTTCTTCCTCTTAACACAGTACAAACCTCTCCCAGCTTCTTCCATTCCACA
>DCIQ01000088.1:0-135 GCA_002317435.1 Bacteroidales bacterium UBA1722
GCAGATACAGCCCCTTATGGACGGCACGAAGAATGACGTCGTAATGGACTGTGCGGACCTGGAATATATATCCAGTTCGGGGCTGAGAATGATGCTTACTCTCCTGAAGGGCGTGAAGCAGACCAATGGCACCCT
>DCIQ01000088.1:219-5663 GCA_002317435.1 Bacteroidales bacterium UBA1722
GTTTGATATCCAGTAGGGCCTTCGCGGAGCCGGGATTGGCGATTTCGATCCAGTCTCCGCAGTCCATGTTCCTGAACTTCTTGTCGCTTGCGAACTTCTGCAGGTGTACCCGTTGGTATGTACCCGGATTTACCAGAAAATGTACTGGTGGTCCGGGTTTTTCCATCTTGAACCCCAGACGGCGGTACACCTCTCCGTCGCTCCATTCCAGGTCAGCGTAGCTCATCACCTGGGCCGGCCGTACCGCCTGTGTGAATGCGCTCAGGATTTTCCCCATTCCTCCAGCCACCCTGAACCGGGGAAGTGAGGCATATCTTTCCCATTCATTATTTTTGGAGAATGTGCCTACGGCAATCATAACCGGTGAATCAGCCATTCCGCTTTCGCCGGACCCCGTGGCCCTGATTCGGAACAGACCGAACCGGAAAGGGGTTCTCGTGGTTCCGTAGGAGTGGTGCCGATTCAGGAAATCGGCCGCTTTTTCCTGCGTTATCTCCCTCACTTCGCAGTTTCTGGCGAAAACCGTATGCCCTTTTCCCAGATGGCTTTTCAGCCTGTCCCTCACCTGCGGACCGTCGTGGAACCACCGGTCTTCATAAATGAAGATGGTCTCCCGGATTCCTTCGGCTGAATTCTTCCGGCGCAGGTCCAGCAGGGACAGCGCGGCGGCATCCGCCCCGGCCGTGCCGCCGGAGAAGAGGGAAAGGGGGACCGGGACTACTGCAATATCTTCCGGGATGTCGCCCAGGGTGCGCAGATATCCGTCCAGTTCGTTCTTGAAGTCCATGGTTTACTTTCGCACTTGCCTTGAAAAACGGCCGGCCGGAATGCTCCGGCCGGCCGCCAATATTGACCGTCAGGTCATTATCAATAACTCTGCGCGATGGCGATGAAGTCAGCGGCTTTCAGTGCGGCGCCGCCGATGAGACCGCCGTCGATGTCTGCCCGGGCGAAGAGCTCGCGGGCATTCGAAGGTTTGCAGCTGCCGCCGTAGAGGATGCTGCAGTCATCCGCGATCTGCTGTCCGAACTTGGCGGCGATGGTCTTGCGGACGAAGGCGTGTATCTCCTGAGCCTGTTCTGAAGTGGCGGTCTTCCCTGTGCCGATGGCCCATACGGGTTCGTAGGCTACCACCACCTGACTCATCTGCTCGGGGGTGAGGGTATAGAGAACTTCTTCGATCTGGGCTTTCACTACGTCGAAATGACGACCTGCCTCTCTCTCTTCAAGTTTCTCGCCGATGCAGTAGATGGGCTTCAGACCATTTTCGAGGGCGAGGGCCATCTTGGCATTGAGTGTGGCGGACGTCTCGCCGTAATACTGCCTTCTCTCAGAGTGGCCGAGAATTACGTAACCGCAGCCTATTGACTTCAGCATCGCTGCAGATACCTCACCTGTATAGGCGCCTTTGGCCTGGTCGGCGCAGTTCTGTGCGCTGAGGGCGATGGCACTGCCTTCGATAGCCTTGCCTGCAGAGCAGAGATGGGTGAAGGGGGGCGCTATAATCAACTGAACGTCAGCGGGAACATTGGGGAGTTCGGCTACAAGTGCTTCTGCAAGTTCGCGGCCTTCAGGTACTGTGGTATTCATTTTCCAGTTACCTGCTACTATTTTTCTTCTCATTTGGATAATATTATGTGTTAATAAGTTACGTTCCATGCGGGAAAGACGGGGCGAGTCGGCCCGCTTCCTTCCGGCTGCCGCAAAAATAGTAATAATCTTGGTATCCAGCAGAATTTTAATTACTTTTGCGTCCCTTTCGGGAACATGATTGACGGTGGTCGGAACAGGTATCCCGATGGTAACAGGCATAGAAAGAAACAAATAACATATCATTATGACTATCAACGAAATTAAGAATGACGGCCTTTCAATCCGTCTGTCCATGGAGTTCGGAAAGGAAGATTATTCCGAGAGAAAGAAAAAATCCCTCAACAAGGTGCGCCGCGATGCTGATATCCGCGGTTTCAGAAAAGGGATGGCTCCTCTCTCACTTGTGGAGAAACTCTATGGAGGACAGGCACTTGTCGAAGCCGTTAACGCTCTTATCTCTGAAAATCTTGACAAATACATAAAGGAAAACAAGCTGAACCTCATCGGGGAACCCCTTCCCGTGGAAGACGCTGAGAAAAAGAATGACTGGAATAATCCCGATACTTTCGAATTCCAGTTCGATATGGCTCTCGCCCCCGTATTCGAAGTGAAGGTGGGTGCCGACGACAAGATAGTTTCCTATAAGGCTGTCCTGACAGATGAGGAGAAGAAGCAGTACAAGGCTCAGATGCTCAAGAGTTACGGCCAGCCCGTGGAAGTGGAATCCGTAGAAGATGAATCATACGTGATCGCAGACTTCGAACAGGGAGAACGCAAGGCGGAGAAAGTGTACGTGAATATGTTCGGACTGAATGACGAGTCGGTGAAGGGCCTTCTGCTCGGTCATAAGAAGGGTGACGTCATCGACGTCGATGTCACCAAACTCTATGCCGACGAGAACGACAGGGCCACAGCCCTCAGGGTCGGCAAGGATGAAATCGCTTCTCTGGATCCCGTGTGGAAGATGACTTTCGGCGAAATCAAGAGTTTCCGCGATGCGGAGTTGAATCAGGACCTTTTCGATATGGTCTGCGGTAAGGATAAAGTGAAGACGGAAGAGGAATTCGACGCTTTCCTGGCTTCCAAGCAGGCTGACGAGCTCCAGCAGGAGACCGACTATCGTTTCACTCAGGACGTGAAGGAATATCTGCTCGGCAAGGCCGATATAAAGATTGATGAAGATTTCATGAAGAGATGGCTCTTCTCCGCCAATGAAGGAAAATTCACGATGGAAGACATCGAGAAGGAGTTCCCTATGTTCCTGAAAGACTTCAAATGGCAGACGGTGGCCGGCAGGATAATGCAGGACTGTAAACTGACAGTGAAGAAAGAGGACCTTCTCGAAAAGGCCAAACTGATGACCAGGTACCAGTTCATGAGCTACTACGGCTCGGCATCCATCCCTGAAGAAATTCTCGCCAAATATGCCGAGCAGCTTATCTCCGATCCCAAGCAGAGCTCCAGAATCCACGAGATGGCTGAAGAGAAAGTCGTGGTGGATTATGTGCGTGCCACCGCTGCCATAGAGGAGAAGGAGATATCCGTGGCCGATCTCAGAAGCAAGAACGAATAATTGCGGAATATGGTTATGACCACCGAATTCGAGAAATATGCGAAGGGACATGCCGGCATCAGCAGCATGACTCTGGATGCCTACAGAAGTGTTTGTGCCGGATACATAAATCCCACCATCATCGAAGAACGTCAGATGAACGTCGCTTCGATGGATGTGTTCTCACGTCTTATGATGGATCGCATTATCTTTCTCGGAGTTCCTATAGACAGTGACGTAGCCAATATAATACAGGCCCAGCTCCTCTTTCTGGAGTCGGTGGATTCACACGCCGATATCCAGATATACCTGAACTCTCCGGGAGGACAGGTATATGCAGGTCTCGGCATATATGATACCATGCAGCTGGTGGCACCCGATGTAGCTACCATCTGCACCGGTATGGCCGCCTCCATGGCCTCTGTCCTGCTGGCCGCAGGGCAGAAGGGGAAGCGTTCGGCTCTGCCTCATTCACGTGTGCTGATTCACCAGCCGATGGGTGGCGCCGAGGGACAGGCTTCCGACATAGAAATCGCTGCCAATCAGATAAAGAAGCTGAAATCAGAACTTTATGAGATAATCTCCAAGCATTCGGGACAGCCTTTGGAGAGGATAGTGAAGGATGCTGACAGGGATTATTGGATGACGGCGGAGGAAGCGGTCGAATACGGAATGTGCGACAATATTCTGACCAGAAAATAGAAGATGGCGAAGAAAAGAGATAATTCGGACGGCGGTCACCACACCAGTGATGGCCGTTGTGCTTTCTGCGGGAGAAGCAGGGCGGAGGTGGACATGATGATAGACGGCGGACAGTCGATGATATGTATCGACTGTGCGATGTCAATAGCCGAATATGTGCGGCAGTCATTCGGTCCGATGCCGGATCAGTATCAGGCCGCTTCTAAGGGGAAAACTTCAGCCTCGGGAGCATCCCTCCTGATGACCCCCAGGGAGATAACCGCGTTTCTGGACCAGTATGTCATAGGTCAGGATTCCGCCAAGAAATATCTGGCCGTGGCGGTCTATAACCATTACAAGAGAATCAACGAAGTGGCCGCCGGGAAGGCCGAGACCGCGGGGAAGAAGAAACGTGCAGGTTCCGCCAGGGAGACTGCCGCCATCTCTTCCGATGAGAGTTCTCTGGAGATTGAGAAGTCGAATATCCTTCTGGTAGGCCCCACGGGGACCGGCAAGACACTTCTGGCCAGAACTATAGCCAAGATGCTGAATGTCCCCTTCGCCATAGTTGACGCTACGGTGCTCACCGAGGCCGGATATGTGGGCGAGGATGTGGAGAATATTCTCACCCGTCTCCTTCAGGAAGCGGACTATGACGTGGAGAGGGCCCAGAAGGGGATAGTGTTCATAGACGAGATAGACAAGATCGCCCGCAAGAGTGACAATCCCTCCATCACCCGTGACGTCTCCGGCGAGGGTGTCCAGCAGGCGATGCTGAAGCTTTTGGAAGGCAGCATCGTTAACGTCCCTCCCCAGGGGGGGAGGAAGCATCCCGAGCAGAAGATGATAGCGGTGGATACCACCAATATCCTTTTTATATGCGGCGGGGCATTCGAAGGAATCGAGAAGCGGATAGCCCAGAGGCTGAATACCCATGTGGTGGGCTACGGCGCCCAGTCCAAGAATGCCCGCATAGATCAGGACAACCTGCTGCGGTATGTGGCTCCCCAGGATCTCCGCTCATACGGCCTTATCCCGGAGATAGTGGGCCGTCTTCCTGTAATCACATATCTGAATCCTCTTGACCGTGACGCTCTCAGAAGAATTCTCACGGAGCCCAAGAATGCACTTGTCCGTCAGTACGTCAAGATGTTCGAGATGGACGGCGTCTCTCTGACCATCGAGGACGAAGTGATAGACCTGATAGTGGATACCGCCATGAAATTCCGTCTCGGTGCCCGCGGCCTGCGTTCCATATGTGAAGCCATAATGATGGAACCCATGTACGAAACTCCCGGATCGGATAAAAAATCCCTCGTCATAACGATGGATTTCGCCCGGCAGAAGCTCACGGCGTTCACGGATACTCTGGTGTAAGTGAATCTAAAATTTTTGGTGTTTTAAAAAAAAGTTTTCACCTTCGCGCCAGTTATGCCAGTGCATTGTATGAACATAAAGCAGAATTGTAAGCGATTCCATCATTCCCCGATGGACGGCGGTTCCCTTCGTGTTCATAAATCAGAATAGATAGATTTATTTTTTTTATATGCCACGGGTTCTGCAGTCAAATGCGGAACCCGTTTTTTATTAACTAAAATTCAAGTACCATTATGAGTAA
>DCIQ01000197.1:0-152 GCA_002317435.1 Bacteroidales bacterium UBA1722
ATCAGCGGCAGACTCCTCTCCGGCCTGGAGACGGAAGAAGCCCCCGAGCCCACCGGACTGGAATACGGAGGGAGGATAAAGGTAATCCTCCCGGATAAAGGGAAAATAGATATTGCCGAAGGCAATAAAATCTCCGTAAGCGATGCCGATCA
>DCIQ01000197.1:308-6649 GCA_002317435.1 Bacteroidales bacterium UBA1722
GTGGATCTCAATCTCGGGCACAATGAGGAGAAAGAGGCGCTTCCCATGGACACCCGCCTGAAGAGTTTCGCACAGGACGGAAACGACCCTTCCCTGCTGGCTCTCTACTACCAGTTCGGCCGTTACCTCCTCATCTCGTCCTCCAGACCCGGATGCCTTCCTCCGAACCTCCAGGGCTTGTGGGCGAACACCATACAGACCCCCTGGAACGGAGATTACCATACCAACATCAACATCCAGATGAACCTGTGGCCCGCCGAAACGG
Organism: Bacteroidales bacterium UBA1722; assembly: GCA_002317435.1. GTDB lineage: Bacteria > Bacteroidota > Bacteroidia > Bacteroidales > UBA932 > Minthomonas. The sequence continues at coordinate 574 of DCIQ01000197.1, forward strand.
GCAATCTGCCGGAAATGCACCTTCCCCTCATAGAACTGACCAAGAGCCTGGTTCCCAGCGGACAGCACACCGCACAGGTATTCTACGGAGCCCGCGGATGGACTGCCCATACCCCTGTAAACGTATGGGGATTCACCGCCCCCGGCGAACATCCGTCCTGGGGAGCCTCCAACACTTCAGCCGCCTGGCTGTGCGAACATCTGTACCAGCATTATGAATTCTCACAGGATAAGGAATATCTGGCAGACGTCTATCCCACCATGAAAGAAGCGGCCCTGTTCTTCGATGACATCCTCGTGGAACACCCCGGCACCCGCTATCTGGTATCCGCCCCCACCAACTCCCCCGAAAATGCATATTATATGGAAAACGGTCACAAAGTCAATGTGTGCGCCGGTTCCACGATGGACAATCAGATAATCCGTGAACTCTTCACGAATGTCGCCACAGCCGCCGGAATTCTCGGTATCGACCGGGAATTCGCCGACACCCTCATGTACAAGGCCTCCCGCCTGAAACCGACATCCGTCGCCGACGACGGCAGGATTATGGAATGGATGGAGCCATACCGCGAAGTGGAGATTCATCACAGACACGTATCACATCTCTATGGTCTTTACCCGGCCAATGAGATTTCAGTGGAGAAGACACCGGAACTGGCACAGGCCGCACGCAAGACCCTGGATGTAAGAGGGGACCTCAGCACCGGCTGGTCGATGGCATGGAAAATCAACTTCTGGGCGAGACTGAAAGACGGGGAAAGATGCTTCAAACTCCTCAAAACCCTCCTGACACCCATAATCTCCACAGAAGAGAACTACCGCGACGGCGGCGGTACATATCCCAACCTCTTCTGCGGTCATCCGCCTTTCCAGATAGACGGTAATTTCGGAGCACCGGCAGGTATTGCAGAGATGCTCATCCAGAGTCAGGACGGCTTCATAGAACTCATCCCGGCACTTCCCCAGGCATGGAAAGACGGTTCATTCAAGGGGCTGTGTGTCCGTGGCGGAGCAGAAGTGTCGGCAGCCTGGCAGGACGGAACCGTCACTTCCGCCGAACTTCTGGCGAAAGCTGACGGAGACTTCTTCATCAAAGGGCTGATGACGGAGCCGGTAAGCCTCAAGGCCGGACAGAAATGGAGCTACCGGAAATGAGGCGGGAACTGACCTGAAAACTTCCCCTGATGATTTGGAACTGACGAATAGGCTGAACATCATAGAACTTTTGTTAAACATAGTACACAACATTGTGGTCCACACATTTGTGAACTATTAGATTTACAAAAACCAATAGCGACAAGTTTGGAAGTATTTCTTCGCCATATTTAGAAGCAAATTAGAGCCGGATTCGGAAATACATTTAATACTGACTATATTTGCTTCAACTAAAAATCGGTTATGGCTACATATAAACATAGAATTGTCGACAACATTCTTAAAGAGAAACTGGAAGGAATGGGAGCAGTGCTGATTGAAGGCCCGAAGTGGTGCGGAAAAACGACGACCGCAGAACAGCAGGCAGGGAGCATTTTGTACATGAACGACCCGAAGAGACGCCATATCAATATCCAGCTTGCATCAATGAGTCCGGAAACTCTTCTATCAGGTAAAGAACCCAGACTTATAGACGAGTGGCAGATTGCTCCCTCTTTGTGGGATGCTGTCAGGTTTGAATGCGATCATCGTGATGGAGACGGGCATTTTATTCTCACTGGTTCTACAGTTCCTGTAGAAAAAAAGGATGACAAGGGGGAGCAGGAAAAGGAGATTTATCATAGTGGCACAGGAAGAATCTGCAGATTGAAGATGAGAACTATGTCACTGTGGGAATCCGGAGATTCGGATGGCACTATAAGTTTAAGGAATCTGTTTGCGAATGAAGTAATGCCAAGCCCTGCTAAAGAAATAGACATAAATCGGCTGTCGTTTCTTGTATGCAGAGGCGGCTGGCCCAAAGCGACCCTTCAGAGTGACAGGATATCTCTGGGACGTGCGTTTGACTATGTTGATGCAGTCGCAGAGATTGACATGCAGAAAATTGACGGAGTCAAACGTGATCCTCAAAAGACAAGAAGAATAATGCGTTCTTATGCAAGATTTCAGGGAGGTCAGGTGTCCATTTCAAGCATCAAGGACGATGTATCCGCCGGAAATGGCATGGATTTGTCCGACAAAACTATAGATTCCTATGTCAACGCACTAAGAAAACTGTTTGTAGTTGAAGATATGCCGGCATGGAATCCAAATCTCAGGTCAAAGACAGCCATCAGATCTTCTGATACAAGATATTTTACGGATCCGTCTATAGCAGTGGCTTCCCTGGGGCTCGGGCCCTCGGACCTGATTAATGATTTGAATACCTTCGGCCTGTTCTTCGAAACTATGGCTATCAGGGACTTGAGAGCCTATGCTTCTGCTCTGAATGGTGACGTTTTTCATTATCGGGACAAAGAAGGGCTGGAATGTGATGCTGTGGTTCATTTGAAGAACGGGAAATACGGCCTTGTCGAAATCAAGCTTGGAGGAGACAAACTTATCGAGGACGGCGCTACGAATCTGAACAAATTGGAAAGCATCCTCGACATTGACAAGATGAACAAACCCGCGTTCAAGATGATTCTGACCGGGCTTGGCGCTTATTCCTTTGTAAGGAAGGATGGTGTATGGGTTGTGCCTATCAGTTCATTAAGAGACTAATATTATTCGAAGTGCAACAAGTTCGCGTGTCAAAATTACCACTGCATACTTGCGAGCACATCCTTAACCAGACGATGGTCCGTCTCCGCAGGAACTGGCCTGAAGACTTCCCTAAAGACGACACACCCTGCTCCTTTTCCGGAAACAGGGTGTATCTGTTTATGCTTCGGTGTCCGACTTCCGCGATTCTCCTTCGAAGATAGAATCGTCCTGCCCGGTGTGTGGCCGCAAAGATTACCGATAAAACACCACAAATCTTACCGATAAAATACCGCAAATATTCGTAATGTTTTTTGTAATCATCTAAATATTAGTAAATTTGCGCAACTGATGAACACACATGTTAGTATGAATTATTTAGAACGAATTGCTGACAAACACTTGAAAGAAAGGTTGAATGCTATGGGTGCAGTATTGATTGAGGGCCCGAAATGGTGTGGAAAGACAACAACAGCAGAACAGCAGGCTGGAAGCGTGCTACGTTTGCAAGACCCGGATAATCGGGAAGACTATCTGGCTACAGCAGCAGTGAAGCCTTCAAACCTTCTGACAGGTGAAACTCCGAGATTGCTTGATGAGTGGCAGGATGCGCCGGTGTTGTGGGATGCCGTACGCACGATGTGTGACAAGCGTGGAGAGCCTGGACAATTTATTCTTACAGGATCAAATACCGTAGATGAGAAAAAGATTCATCATAGTGGTACCGGACGTATCTCACGTATGCAGATGTCGCCGATGTCCCTCTGGGAATCAAAGGAGTCAAACGGCAGCGTCTCACTACAGGAATTGTTTGACAATCCCCGTAATGAGGTCGAAACCGTATCAAAGATGAGTATTAATGACCTTATTTTCTCTGCGAGTCGCGGAGGATGGCCGGCATCCTTGGATGCAACAGATCGGAATGCAAAACTGATGATTGCAAAGGATTATGTTCAATCTGTATGCAAAACCGATATTTCGCGTGTTGATGGAGTACGACGAAATGAGAAATTGGCGATGCAAATCCTTCGTTCTTACGCCCGGAATATATCGACTGTAGCGAAGGCAACTACAATGTTAGCCGATGTAACAGCTGGCGATAAGATGGAATGTTCCCGTTCAACCTTTGATGATTATGTTTCAGCTTTGGAAAAATTGTTTGTCATTCAGGATATCGATGCATGGTGCCCGGCAATACGCAGTAAGACATCCATTCAATGTTGCCCGAAGAGGGGATTCTGTGATCCATCGGTCGCTATCGCAGTTCTGGGCCTGACACCGGAATCTCTTCAAACCCAGTTGAAGACATTCGGATTCATCTTTGAACAAATGTGCATCCGAGACCTGAAGGCATATTCATATGGTTTTTTCTCCAGTGTAGGCTACTATCGTGACCGCTATGGCCTCGAATCTGATGTCGTGCTCCATTTGGGTGATGGGCGCTATGCTTTGATAGAATGCAAACTCGGCAGTAACGAAATTGAAGAAGGAGCACGGCACTTGATTCAGATTCATAATCTTATTGTTGAACACAACAAGACTGAGAAGCAGGTCCCTATCCGTGAACCGGATTTAAAGATTATCCTTACAGGTGGGCAGTATGGGTATACCAGAAAGGATGGTGTTCACGTCATTCCGATATCCTGTTTGAGACCATAATAGGAACACCGAAAAAACGTGGGTCAGACTACCTGAACAATGTCCGATGTGCAAGACATATCATTCTATGCTTTTCTGCGATGCGTAGTCCTTTCTGAGGAATTCTTTATGCTGTCATTTAAAAATACAACTCATAATTTACCAGTAGTAATGAAACATTTGCTGTCTATAGTCCTGCTGGCTGCCGTGACGATATCCTGCAGCGACAGATATCCCGAGCCTGTAAATCCGAATGCCTCACCTGAGGCCCGTGAACTTCTCGAACTGCTCTACAGGAGTGTCGATGAAGGTAAGATCATCTCCGGCCTGCACCACAACAGGCTTGATATGCCCCAGTACCGCAGTGACCTGGACAGAATCTGCGAGGCAAGCGGGGTCGAGCCGAAGATATGGGGCGGCGATTTCATCTCCGACGGCGGCAAAGTGGTCAGCCTGGCGAAGGAGAACTACGCCGGCGGCCACATAATCACCCTTATGTGGCATGCCGGCCGACCCTTCGACGAGGGACCCGTCAGTTTCCGCGACCAGGTCTGCGGTGAATTCACGGACACTCAGTGGGACGAACTGATGACCGTCGGGAGCGACATGTACAATGCATGGCTCCGGCAAGTGGATTCCATTTCCATAAATTTTCTCAAACCGCTCTGTGAAGCCGGAATACCTGTTCTCTGGAGGCCGTATCACGAGATGAACGGAGAGTGGTTCTGGTGGGGATGGCGCGAGGGTGAAAACGGTATCGCGGAGCTCTACCGGAGAATGTGGCACAGGATGGTCGATTTCCATCATCTGGATAATCTGTTATGGGTCTGGAACGCCAACGGACCTCGGGACATTCCCGGTGACACCGCCAGAGAATATGCATCGTATTATCCCGGAGACGAATACGTGGACGTGCTGGCCACCGATATCTATAACCGCGACTGGAAACAGAGCCACCACGATGAACTTCTGGAATTAGGCCACGGGAAACTGATAGCTCTCGGTGAACTGGGAAGCCTTCCGTCGCCCGAAATGCTCGACAGTATGAACAGATATGCCTGGTTCATGATCTGGACCGGATTCACGGAAGACAAATTCAACACCCTCGAAGAGCTGTCCGCCATCTTCGACCGTCCCAACACCGTGAGTATCAAACACTGAAAGGAAAGAGCCTATTTCTTTCCTTTCTTGGGCTTCTTGTATTTGCCCATCATCTTCTGATATCCGAGGAACTGCTCGGGGGTGAGGATTTTCACCAGGGCAGAATCTATATGAGAGTCCCATCTGTCCTTTATCTGCTGGTACACTGTCCGTTCAGACACACCTGCAGCCTGCATTTTCTTTATTTCAGCAACCCACTGGACATAATTGTCACATAAAATGGAATCCACATAAAACGTCTGATGGGGCTCCAATTTGAGTTCTGTCTCCATCTTGTTTACGAGTTCCACGGCCATCTCTTCGGGAGATTTCTCCTGCTGATTCTGCGCTGATGCAGTGTATGCCGTAAACATCAAAAGAACTGCCGGGAATAGGAACTTGATAGTATTAGTCATATTTTTTGGTATTTTTGAATTTTCAAGTGTGATTCCGAAGACAAAATTACTAATATATACGACAATTATGAATTTCTGTACTCTCAAATTTCACATCCGTGTCGCACTTCTGACAGCCGTCCTGGCTCTGATGTGCCGTCCCGCGGACGGATGCACCAACATTCTCGTCTCCAAGGGAGCATCGAAAGACGGATCGGTAATGAT
>DCIQ01000150.1 GCA_002317435.1 Bacteroidales bacterium UBA1722
TTCGATACGTTGTGGGCGAAGTTGATGGTGGCTCCGAAAGTGGCATTGCGGGTACGGATGAAGTCACCGTTGACCATAACTTCGATACCCTTGTTGGATACCTTACCTACGTTCTTATAAGCAGCCTGATAACCTGAAGACTGAGGCTGGGTGATAGCCATCACCTGGTTCTTGGTGGCGGTGTTGTAATAAGTAACGTCGAATCCGAGTCTGTTCTTCCAGAAGTGCCATTCGGTACCTACTTCATAAGAAGTGGCGATCTCAGGTTTCAGAGCGGAGTTGGCCTTGGTGGAGGCTACGTTGGTGTAGAGATTTCCGAAAGCGTCAACTTCAGAACCGAAAGCTTCGATGAGCTGATAGGGCTCAGTGTCCTTACCTACCTGCGCGAATGAGAGGCGCACCTTACCGAGGTCGAGGACATCCTTGTCATAACTTACATTATAGGCATCGAAGATACCGTTCAGCAGAACGGATACGGATGCCGAAGGGTAGAAGTATGAACGGTTATTTGAAGGGAGTGTGGATGACCAGTCGTTACGTGCGGTGAGGTCAACGTACAACCAGTTCTTGAAGCCTACGTTCACGAATGCATAAACAGAGTTGATCTGTTTTTCATAGATGGAGTTGGAAGCTTTCTGTTTGGTTCCGAGAGCCACGAATGAGGCACCGATGATAGGAGCGCTTTCGCCAAAACCGTATACGCCTTCCGACTTGTTGTTCATTATGTTCCCACCGATACTGGCACCGAAATCCCAGTTCTTCCAAGTGTTATGGTAAGAAAGGAGGGCTTCTGAGTTGAGTTCACGACCGCCGTTTCTTGTGATGGCCATCGAAGGACGACCCACGAAAGAAGGATCGTTATAGGGATACCAGGTCTTGTACTCGGTAGAGGAATAGTCGATACCCTGTTTCAGTTTCAAGGTCAGATGATCGGTGAAAGTGATGTTGGCTGCGAACACGCCGAAGAGACGGTCCTTCACGTCACGATTCTTCTCCTGCCTGATGATCCAGTAGGGGTTCTGGGTATTGGGGTTGGGACCGTACCAGTTCTGATGGTTGTAATTCGTTTCACTGTCCACCCAATACTGATTGAGATCAGCCATCGAAATGTTGCGGGGGGTCTGCATGATATTCCAGGCTGTACTGTAGAGACCGAGGTTAGGACGATTGTAGCCCACTGTATGGATATAGTTGGCTTTCACGTCGAAACTGAGCCACTTGTTCACGTTCAGTCTGTTGACGAGATCGATATTGGTCTTGTTGATGTCGTTCCCGGGTATCACGCCCTTGGTGTCATCATAACCGAGAGTCATACGGAAGGGGTTTTCCTTCTTGCCACCGGTGATGGTGACGTTATGGCTCTGGGTGAAACCGGTATTATAGAATGCCTTCATGGCATCGCCCTGGTCTGTGTAGGGAGTAGTCTTGGAACTGTCATACCAAGCGGGGGTGGTACCGCTGCCGAGAGCAGCACCCCAAGCCTGATCAACAGCCGAATACGTTCCGTTGAGACCCTGACCGTATTTGTTCTGAACATCGAGATAGTAAGCGATAGGACTGAAAGAAACCTTACCGGTGTAATTCACGCCCCATCTGCCTTCTTCATTCAAGCCACCTTTCTTCGTGGTGATGAGGATGACACCGTTACCTGCACGTGAACCGTAGAGAGCCGCAGCGGTCGGGCCTTTCAGCACGGATACGGACTCGATATCTTCGGGGTTGATGTCGAATGCACCTCCGGCACGGTCAGTACCGCCCCAGAGGTTGGCATTTGAGCCCTTGCTCTGGCTTGAATCCCAAGGAATACCGTCCACTACATAGAGAGGAGCGTTGTTGTCGGAGAGGGAGGAGTTACCACGGATAACCACGCTGGTGGATCCGCCGGCACCGGTAGCCGATGCATTGATGCGGAGACCTGCCACCTTGCCCTGGAGAGCATCTGTAAGGGACACTTCACCACCTCTGGTCAGCACGTCGGATTTAACGTCCTGAACGGCATAACCGAGGGATTTTTTCTCACGGCTGATACCGAGAGCGGTAACTACCACTTCGTCCAGCATGGCGTTGTCGACTGCGAGGGTTATCGTCACAGGACCGCCGTTCCAAACCACTTCCTGAGATTTGTAACCGATACAGGTAATCTCGAGGACCGCACCTGCAGTGGCCTTGTCGATGGTGAATTTACCATCCAGGTCAGTACTAGCACCTATCGATGTGCCTTTCACTACGACGAAAGCACCGATGACAGCCTCGCCGGCAGCATCAACGACAGTTCCGACGACGGTTCCCTGATTCTGGAGAACCTTGGCTCCGGTTTCGGAAGCGAAAGCCGGACAAGCGATACCGGCGCAGGCCAGCATCACCATCAGAATAACTGATGTCAGTTTTTTGATCATATAATCAAATGTTTAGTTAATAATTAGTATTAATGTTTTTTCCCGTTTTCTTTTTTGAGGGGAACTATACAACAATAATAGATGCGATATTACGAACTTTTTTTTCGAAATAATCAAATTTTCATAAGAAAAAGACGCCATTAACTTCTCATTTGTCAAAAACAACATATTTGACAAATAATTTCGCCAAATATGCAGCCAATTGACAAATGACACTTCCAATCCATACTTTTTATATGTTCTCCCATAATTATTTGGTAGATTCGCGATAGAAAAAAACATATCTATGGAAAAGATAATCGGTCTGATAGACGCTCCGTTCACCCCGTTCACCGCTGACGGTGACGTGAATTGCGAACCCATCCCGGCATACGCGGCGATGCTGGCTGAAAACGGCATGAAGGGAGTTTTCATAAACGGATCTTCCGGAGAGGGATATATGCTCACCGAGGAAGAACGCATCCTGCTGGCGGAAAAATGGATAACCTCCGTGCCTGCAGGATTCAAGGTCATAGTTCACGTAGGAAGCACCTGCGTGAGACAGAGCCGCACTCTGGCGGCACACGCACAGAAAATCGGCGCCTGGGGCATCGGGGCGATGGCACCTCCCTTCCCGAAAATAGGCAGAATCGAGGAACTGGTAAAGTATTGCGAAGAGATCGCATCAGCCGCTCCGGACCTTCCTTTCTATTTCTACCACATCCCGGCATTCAACGGGGCCTATCTCCCGATGGTGGATGTCCTGAAGGCCGTGGACGGCCGCATCCCCAACTTCGCCGGCATCAAGTACACCTATGAAAGCCTCTATGAGTATAATCAGTGCCGTCTGTACGGAGGGGGCCGGTTCGACATGCTGCACGGACAGGACGAGACCATTCTCCCCTCTCTGGCCATGGGAGGTGCACAGGGAGGCATCGGGGGGACCACGAACTACAACGGCCGCGAACTGAACGGCATCATCGAAGCGTGGAAGGCGGGAGACATAGAGACAGCCCGCGAGAAACAGAACTTCTCCCAGGATGTGATAAATGTGATTTGCCACTACCGTGGCAATATAGTCGCCGGCAAACGCATCATGAAACTCATCGGCCTGGACCTCGGGCCGAACCGTACACCGTTCCGGAACATGACGGATGAGGAGGAAGCCGCCATGAAACGTGAACTGGAGGAGATAGGTTTCTTCGAAAGGTGCAACAGATTCTGACACATAGACGATTCACGCCATGATCGGACATACTTCCGAATCCCGCCGCACGGGAATATATCCCTGGGTATTGGTAGCCCTGCTGTGGGGAGTGGCCCTGCTGAACTATATGGACCGGCAGATGCTCTCCACCATGAAGGACGCCATGGCGGTCGATATCACGGAACTGGAATCCGCGACCAATTTCGGACGCCTGATGGCCATGTTCCTCTGGATCTACGGACTGATGAGCCCACTGTCCGGAGTCATCGCGGACCGGGTGAGCAGAAAATGGCTCATAGTCTCCAGTCTCTTCGTATGGTCCGCCGTCACCCTGATGATGGGTTTCTGCGAAACGTTCACCCAGATATACTGGCTGAGGGCTCTGATGGGCGTAAGCGAAGCGCTCTACATCCCCGCCGGACTCTCCCTCATCGCCGACTGGCACACGGAGAAGACCAGATCGATTGCCGTAGGCATACACATGACAGGATTATATACGGGACAGGCTCTGGGCGGATTCGGAGCCACCATCGCCGGAGCACACAGCTGGCATACGGTATTTCTCTGCTTCGGAGGGGTCGGTGTCGCCTATGCACTGCTGCTGATATTCTTTCTGAAGGATATCGGACGCGGCGTCACTTCCCCGGAGACTGTCCGCACCACATTCCCGGAAAAACTCCGTTCGCTGACGGGAGGCATCGGGATGGTCCTGGGGAACATCTCCTTCTGGGTCATCCTCCTGATTTTCGCCACCCCGTCCCTGCCCGGATGGGCCACGAAGAACTGGCTTCCCACTCTTTTCGCGGAGAACCTCTCAATGGATATGACCGTCGCCGGACCCATGTCCACCTTCATAATCGCCGGAGCGTCATTCTTCGGGGTAATCCTCGGCGGTATGCTCTCCGACAGATGGGTACAGCGTAACCTCAGGGGGAGAATATATACCAGTTCCATCGGACTCGGACTGATGATACCGTCCCTTATGTTCCTCGGATTCGGGCACAGTGTCGCGACTATAGCTGGAGGAGGGATACTCTTCGGCATAGGATACGGATTCTTCGACGCCAACAATATGCCGGTGCTCTGCCAGTTCATCCCGTCCCGGAACCGCGCCACGGCATACGGTATAATGAACATGACAGGCGTATTCGCGGGAGCCGCCATCACAGGATATCTGGGCCGCTCCGTCGATGCAGGTCATCTGGGCCGGGACTTCGCCCTTCTGGCTGCCGTGGTCGCGGCGGCGCTGCTGATTCAGATCACCTTCCTCAAACCGAAAACCATTGACAAGAAATAATATGAAGAAGCTGATAATTCTTACCATATCGGGCATTATGGCACTTTCCTGCGCCGGAGAGCTTCCGGAAGTGACGATAGAGAGGGACACCACCTTTACGGGCAGGGCGAACAAGTCCGAAAGACTTCTGGACATCATCATCAGACCTCACGGGGACGTAAGATTGGGAGCCATCTGCCTGGAGATGGAGGGAGCCTCCGCAGTGGAAAGGCTCCACGCCATAGCAGGTGATGAAATACTCGGAAGCATCGATGTCCGGGAGGACCGGACAAGTTACAGAATACCGGTAAGGACGAGCCTTACGGACTCCGTATGCATAACCGTCGCAGCCGACATAAAGGCTGACGCCGTGGAAGGAACCGGAATCTCCGCCGACATCACCTCCATTACGTTTTCGGGAAGGAAATCAATAGCTGATAACCCTGCCCCCGGATTCCGTGAAGTACTTCTGTGCCGCACCAGACTCTTCGCTCCGGGAGATTACGGCTCCACGAATTATCGCATCCCAGCCATATGCACCCTCCCCGACGGAGCGTTGCTGACCACCACCGACAAACGGAAATACAATGAAGGGGACCTGCCCGAGGACATCGACATCCTCGCCCGCCGCAGTTATGACGGGGGGCACACCTGGAGCGAACCTGTCACCATCGTCGAGGGACAGGGATTCGGAAAAGGATTCGGAGACGCAGCATTGGCGGTGGCATCCGACAGCACCATAATAACCGGGTTCGTGGGAGGCCCGGGCACCTGGAAATCGAACGTGAACGACCCCCTGCGAAGCTTCATCTGCACCAGCACCGACGACGGCCAGAGCTGGTCGGAGCCTATGGATCTCACGGCGATGTTATGGGGACCTCAGGCTGTGAACCGCGAATGCAGAACCTCCCACTCGGCCTTTTTCGGCTCCGGGCACGGACTTCTGATAAAGAACGGGGCCTACAAGGGAAGAATAATGTTCGTCTCCGCAGTCCTCTCGAAAGAAAACAGATTCGACAACTACGCCGTCTATTCAGATGACTGCGGCGCCACCTGGAAAGTTTCCTCCCTGGCCTATCGCGGAGGAGACGAAGCCAAAGTGGTGGAACTCACTGACGGCCGCATTCTGATGAGCGTCCGCCAGAGGGGGGAACGCGGATTCAACATATCCGAGGACGGAGGCGCCACCTGGGGAGAACAGGGACGCTGGAGCGAAATATGCACGAACGCCTGTGACGGAGACATAATCCGTTTCGACGAGAACACTCTCCTGCACTCCGTACCCAACTCCATGAAAAGGGAAAACGTAACCATATTCCTCAGTCATGACGAAGGAAAGACCTGGCCGGAACACGCCTCCATCTGCCCGTATCAGTCAGTATATTCCTCGCTGACCATCCTCCCCGACGGGACCATAGGGGCATACATCGAGGAAAACCCTTCGGGTGCTTGTGAAATGTGGTTTATGAATTTCTCTATGGAATGGCTGAAAAAACACATCGTAAAATGAACAGATATATCAAAACATCCATCCTCGCAGCGATGACCGTCATCACGATATGCTGCACACCGAAAGCGGCGGAGCCCGACTTGCTGAATACACATATAATCGCCCATCGCGGATATTGGGATCGTGAAGGAAGCGCCCAGAATTCCATAGCCTCGCTCCGCATGGCGCAGGAACTCGGATGCTACGGCTCCGAATTCGACGTGAACGTCACCGGCGACGGAGTGGCCGTAATAAATCACGATGCCACCATAGATGGTTTCCGCATCCCTGAAACATACTATCAGGATCTGAAGGAATGTACCCTCGCCGACGGAGAACACATCTCCACTCTGAAACAATACCTCGAAGAAGGTATCCGCGGCGCCCACGCCAATATGGAAGCAGGCATCTTCCCCACCAAACTCATCCTGGAGATAAAGACCGGCGAGAGTCCCGAACACGAGGATTTCATCATAAAGACGGTCGCCGACGAAGTCCGCGCGGCAGGTTTCTTCGCAGCGGAGGCCACCGACCCGTACCTTCGCGAAGGTCTGGAATTCATCTCCTTCAGCCCCTA
>DCIQ01000009.1 GCA_002317435.1 Bacteroidales bacterium UBA1722
CAGCCTGTTTCGCATTTCTGCAGGCAGCCCTGAGCCTCCGCTTACCCGACTGTCCTCCGAGACAGGACCATACCCGCACATCCCTGTCGGACGGATTGAAAATGCTCAAGAGCAGAAATCTGATAATCTTTTTCGCATTTACCCTCTGTATGGGCATAATGCTGAAGGTTTCAGAAGCATACACCAATCCGTTCTTCTCCGACATGGGGGTGACACATGCGAACGCCCTGATCTCCATCTCCAGAATATCCGAAGCTCTGTTCATCCTGCTGATTCCTTTCTTCCTGAAGAAGATAGGAATCAGGAAAATAATTCTGGGAGCAGTCGTCGCCTGGTGCATCTATTATGCAGCCCTTGGTCTGGGAAATCCCGCTGGGCGGATGTACTTATATGTTCTGAGCATGATAGTTTATGGCATCGCCTTCGACTTTTTCAATATAGCAGGCTCCATCTACGTGGAGCAGAATACCGATGATTCGGTCCGTTCCACGGCACAGGGGATGATATCCCTGCTGACCAACGGAGCCGGCTCGCTGATAGGTGCCATCTCCGCCCAGGGACTGGTCAACGGACTAGTATATCAGAACTCTTCCCCCCGGTGGCAGGCGGTATGGTTCATCCTGAGCGGAACCAGTATTCTGCTCTTCTGCATCTTCGCAGTGATATTCCGGCCCGAAAGGACAAAAACGGAAAAGCAACGGATACCGAACGATTGAAGCAATTATAAACAACGCAATAATATGAAACCCACATTAGTAGTATTGGCAGCCGGGATGGGTTCCCGGTACGGTTCACTGAAACAGATGGACGGTGTTGGCCCCAGCGGTGAGGCCATAATAGATTATTCGATATACGATGCCATCCGGGCGGGATTCGGAAAGGTGGTATTCGTCATCCGTCACGCCTTCGAAAAGGAATTCCGCGAGATATTCTCAGCGGAACGTTTCGGCGGCAAGGTGAAAGTCGAGTTCGTGTTTCAGGAACTGGACTATCTGCCCGAAGGATTCAAAGTACCTGAAGGCAGAGTAAAACCTTGGGGGACGAACCACGCGGTGATGATGGCGAAGGACGTGGTGAATGAGCCTTTCGCCGTAATCAACTCCGACGACTTCTATGGAAGAGAAGGATATGAGGTACTTGCGGACTATCTGAGAAGTGTGGACGGTCAGAAAGGCAAATATTCGATGGTAGGCTACAACTTGAAGAACACGCTCTCCGAATTCGGTTCCGTATCCCGCGGAGAATGTTCCGTGAATGCAAAAGGCAATCTGGTATCGATAGTGGAAAGGACAGCTATCGAAAGATTGAAGGAAGATGTGACCTGCGCATGCGGAAAGACACTGAAAGCCGGTACCGTGGCATATAAGGACACCGAAGGGTTCCACCCCATCGACGAGAACACACCCGTATCGATGAATCTTTTCGGTTTCACCCCAGACTTCTTCGAAGAATCTGAAATCCTGTTCAAAAAATTCCTTTCGGATCCCGCCGTCATGGCGAATCCCAAAGCGGAATTCTTCATCCCCTTGTGCGCGAACCAACTGATAAACTCGGGCAAGGTGGAACTGAAAGTCCTCAACAGTGCAGCGAAATGGTTCGGAGTGACCTATAAGGAAGACCGTCCCGATACTGTAGCCAAGATTCAGGCTCTCGTGGATGCAGGGGTCTATCCTGCAAATCTCTGGAAATAAAAACACCCTCTTTTTAGGATTACTGCATTTTTAAAAAAATTACAGCCTATGAAAAAAACTCTGACTTCAATTCTGATCCTTTTGGTGGCTGCCGCCGCCATAACCGCGATCTACCGCTTTGGCTTCCGCAAGTCGATACCGGAGGCTCCTGTCGGTGAGCAGGTGGTTTCGGTCCTGAAACAGAATGACTGTTTCGCATGTCATTCCATGCAGCCGGAACTTCCATTCTATGCTGAATTCCCTGTAATCGGTCCGATGATGGCCGGTCACGTCGAACATGCACAGAAATTCACGGATCTCGAAACAGCTGCGGCTGATATCGATAATATCGACGAGGTGGCTCTTTCGATGATCGAACATTCTGTCATAACCGGACAAATGCCTATCCCCGAGTATAAGATGATTCATTGGGGCACTGGATTCAACAAGAAGGAAAAAGCTCTTCTCGCATCCTGGATCCGTGATACGAGGCTCGCACGGTTCTCCAACGGACTGGCGTGTGCTGAGTTCGCCGCCGAAGGGATTCAGCCGGTTCCGTCCTCCATTCCTTTCGATTCCGAAAAGGCAGAAATGGGGAAGAGGATGTATAACGACGGAAGGCTTTCTCTCGATGGCACCATCTCGTGTGCAAGCTGTCATATCCTCGAAGACGGAGGTGCCGATGAAAGCTCAGACCGCACATCTGAAGGTATAGACGGCCAGTTCGGCGGAGTAAATGCTCCTACCGTTTATAACTCATACTTCAATATTCAGCAGTTCTGGAACGGACGCGCCGCTGACCTTCAGGAACAGGCCGCCGGTCCTCCGGCTAATCCTGTCGAGATGGGTGACCAGACGTGGGATGATATCGTAGCCCGTCTCAGCGAAGACAAGGCACTCGTAAAAGAATTCGAGGCCCTGTACCCTGGAGAAGGACTTACCCAAGCGACCGTAACCGACGCTATCGCCGAATTCGAGAAGACCCTTCTTACCCCTGATTCACGATTCGACCGGTATCTCAAGGGAGACAAAGAGGTCCTGACCACCGAAGAATTCCAGGGCTATGAGAATTTCAAGAAGTACGCATGCGCCACTTGTCACACAGGTGTAATCCTTGGCGGACGTTCTTTCGAATATCTGAGCATTTTCGAAGACTATTTCGCAGACAGGGACGACGATATCGAATACAATGCTGACGACGACGGACTGAAGGGATTTACCGGAAAGGATTCAGACCTTCATAAATTCAAAGTACCGGGTCTCCGCAACATAGCGCTTACAGCACCATACTTCCACGACGGATCCGTAGATTCTCTTGAAGACGCCGTAAAGAAGATGGCAGAATACGAATTGGGTAAAGATCTCAGCGATGCAGAGATAGCTTCCATGGTAGCATTCATGAATTCCCTCACAGGAGAACACGAATATCTCCGAAAATAGTCCCCTCCATCACTTCATAGGATAATCTCAAAAGAGGCCGGCTCCACAAAAGCCGGCCTCTTCAAGTTTCCGCCCGTTGAAGCGAAAGTCCTCCGGCTGATCGGCAGTCGGGAGCTGCTGTTGGTGGCTGTAATCGATAAACTCGGGGGAGAAAACCGCCAAAACTCCCCCATTTCAATCATATCACCCCCGATCGGGGGAAAAAAAGCCTCTTTCTCCCCCGTTTCGATCACTTCACCCCCGATCGGGGGAAAAACGCGTCAAAACTCCCCCGAAAACCATAACCCAATCCCCCCACGGAGCCAAAGGCCGCTTCAGCGGCCCGCCGGAAGGGCGTATCTGCGAAGCAGATGGAAGCCCTGGAGGCGCGGACCGAAGGTCCGAAATCCCCCTCGGGGGTGCAGGGGAGTGAACCGTAACCGCCGCCCGGAACTTCGCACACCGCCGATAACAAAAGAAGCCCGGTGGCATTCAAACCATCGGGCTCCTGTCAAGGGCGGCGGTTACCTACTTTCCCACACGGGTTAGTGCAGTATCATCGGCACGAGTGTGTTTGACTTCTCTGTTCGGAATGGGAAGAGGTCGGGCCACACCGTTATTACCACCATAGCATATCGTATAAAGAGAGAGACAACTCAGCAATTCCTTTTTTGGTTTTTGTAGAGCTT
>DCIQ01000081.1:0-3521 GCA_002317435.1 Bacteroidales bacterium UBA1722
CTGAAGAAATAGCCCGACATCAAGCTGATATGATGAAGGCGGAAATAGGCATCAACGACAAGCAGTATAAAAAAGTGTATAACCTCATCAAGAAGGACTTCGAGTACAGGCAGAACCAGAGCCGTCCCAATTTCGGAAACGGCTTTCCTCCCCAGGGCGGTCCCGGCGGTGGAATGGGAGGTCCGGGTATGGGTGGCCCGGGCGGTGGAATGGGCGGCCCCGGCATGGGCGGCCCCGGTGGTGGTATGGGCGGCCCGGGTATGGGCGGTTCCGGTATGGGTAGACCGGAAGGTGGTCCGGAAGGATTCGGCGGCCCCGGAAAAGGAATGGGTCCCCGTCCTGAAGGCAGCCCCGTTTCAGATGAATATCTTGAAAAACAGGAACAGAAACTTAAAAAGATCCTCACCCCGGAGCAGTATGACCGTTGGCGCGGCAAGCACCCGGCGGAACATCATGCACTTCCTCCCCTGGAATTCAAATAGCAGGCTATATGAATCACCCCGCCCACAATGTTTTTATGTGAGCGGGGTGATTTTTCCAGAGGCCTTGCGGCAGGTCCCCTTTTCGATCGGGGCTAGAATCTCAGTGCGACGCCCACCCCGGCGGAAGCCGGAGTCAGATATGCGACACCGTGATTCTTGGCATTGTAAGTCACCGGAATCTTTTTGATTCTGGAATTTCCCGTGCACAACATAATTATACCCGGAATCAGAACGACGCCACCGGCTATGGCGCTATAAGTACCGACAATGCTGCCGGACAGGACCCCTCCTGCCGAATCCGAACCCGCAGCGGAAGCGATACCGACAAGTCCGCCCGCCAAGAATGCACCACCGACCGATGTACAGACTATACCGGCGGTCCTGAGACCCTTTCCTTTTCTGTAACTCTGATACAAATCATCCCCGAGGACATTCATCAGCTGACTGGAAGGAACTGCCTGACCATCCATGTAAAATGTTTTGTGTGAATACGAAAGACCTGTTTCACTCACGGAATTCTTCTGTGCTGATGCCGAAACTGCCATCAGCATAACCGCTAAAAATAATACTGCACGTTTCATATAAATATAGATATAAAGTTAATCTTGACTGGCTCCGCTACCTCAGGAGGGCAGTCATGTTCTAAAATTATGCCAGAGTGGAAATGTCCGATATCCGCCCCAGTGCCTCCAGCAGCATCTTCCTAGGGCAGGCGACATTCATCCTCATAAATCCTTCTCCGCCCGGGCCGAACTGCCCCCCACGGTTCAAGGCGATCCGCAGATCATCGGTAAAATGCCGGAACAGCCCCTCGTCCATATTGCCTTCGGCAATACCCAACTTCTCCTGCGCATACCTCCGACAGTCGAGCCAGAGCAGGTAGGAGGCATCGGGGCGGATCACGCGGATGGAAGGAACCCGCTCACTGAAATACTCCTGCACGAATGCGACGTTCCCTTCGATATACTTCAGGCACTCCACGCGCCAGGGATCTCCGTGGGTATAGGCGGCGATGGTGGCCACGGAGGTGGTGATCATCGGCCAGTTGAACTCGTTGACGGTCAGATAGCGGAAGAAATCCTTCCGCAACGCCGGATTCGGGATGATGCAGAATGCACTCGAAAGCCCCGGCATATTGAACGTCTTGGAGGGAGCGCCGAAGGTTATGCTTATCTCGGCGGCGTGGGGACATACGGTGGCGAAAGGGATGTGCTTCTCCCCCCACAGATGCAGATCGGCGTGTATCTCGTCGGAGATGACCAGAATCTTCCTCTCCCAGCACATCTCCGCCAGACGGACCAGGTCCTCGCGGGACCAGCGGATACCTCCCGGATTATGGGGGTTACAGAGAATCATCATCTTGATATCATTCTCTGCCGTAACACGTTCGAATCCTTCGAAATCGAAGGAATATGCCTGATGGGCACGGCAGATATGCCCGCCGTCGTTATATATCTCCGAATCGTGACGCAGGAGAGGATTGAATACCGTCACCAGACCGTTGTTGCGGGGCAATTCGATAAATGGGGTATATACCGGCGGCTGGACCAGAATCTTGTCCCCCGGACGGGTGAAGTGGGAAAAGACGAAACTCATACCGCGCAGGACAGCGGGAGAATACGTTATCCACTGTTTATGGACATCCCATCCCTGCTTCTCCCTCAGCCACGACGCGATGGATTCCTTATACTGCTCCGGCTCCACGAAATATCCATAAACGCCGTTATCCACATTTTTCAGCAGGGCTTCCCGGATGCAGGGAGCCGATGCGAACTCCATATCCGCCACCCAGAGAGGAATAAGATCCTTCCGTCCGTAATGCTCCTTCAATGCATCGTATTTTACCGAATATGTGCCCGTCCTGTCCGGACAGAAATCAAAATCGTACATGACAGTTTCAGAATTATGCGGGCAAAGATAACTATTCAACGACGTTTTTTTCTAATTTTGACATCATGAAACCTGATTTTGAATCTGACAGACTGCTCATCATCGATGCACATACCCATCTGTGGCTGAAGCAGGACACCTTCGTGGAAGGAGAGCATATCTACACAATGCCCGACGGGAGAGCCATGTTCTTCGGAGAAGAGCGGCAGATGGTCAGCCCGTTCATGACGGACGGGCGGAATACCGCAGAAATTCTCATCTCCAATATGAACTATGCCAGAGTCGGCGGAGCCGTAGTGGTCCAAGAGGTCATAGACGGTAACCAGGATGCATATCTGGCGGATGTACAGGCCAGATATCCGGACCGCCTCTTCTGCTGTGCCCTGAAGGACATAGACCACGACAACTTGATTCTGCCGGAAGGATTCAGAGGCGTCGCCGTACCGGCGCACAGGGCGCACAGACATCTGAATGATGCCGGAGTGATGACATTCTTCAAGGAGCTCGAAAGACGAGGCATAATCCTCTCCATCTGTCTGGCCGACGACCTGAAACAGATATCGGAGATGGAAGAAGTGATTAAGGAATGTCCTGAACTGAAAATCGCGGTGGGTCATTTCGGGATGGCGACCGGAAAACACTGGACCGCCCAGGTCCGTCTGGCCCGTTCTAAAAATGTATTCATCGAGTCGGGAGGCATCACCTGGCTCTATAACAGCGAATTCTATCCCTTCCCTTCGGCGGTAGGCGCCATCAGGAAAGCTGCCGACGAAGTAGGTATAGCCAAACTGATGTGGGGAAGTGACTACCCTAGAACCATCTGCGCCATAACCTATCGGATGAGCTATGACTTCCTGTTCCGGTCCCCTCTGCTCTCGGATGGAGAACTGACGGCATTCCTCGGCGGGAACGCAGCGGACTTCTATGGATTCGGTCCCCTTCCGTCTCTCCCATATATCAAGAACATGTCAGAATAATCAATAATATGAAAGCGATACAGATAACCGAAGCATTCCGGACTGCTCTGACCGATCTCCCGAAGCCCGAGGCGGAAGCAGGGAAAGTCCTTCTGAAAATTCACTATGTAGGATTCTGCGGATCGGACCTCAAGACGTTCCTTGGAGAGAACGGGATGGTCACCTTCCCACG
>DCIQ01000081.1:3667-7765 GCA_002317435.1 Bacteroidales bacterium UBA1722
CCGTTACAATGCCTGTCAGTATAACGAGACACTCGGAGTGCAGAGGGACGGCGCCATGACGGAGTACCTGAGCATCCCTTGGGAAAAGGTAATCCCGTGCCGCGACATCGCATTGCAGAATGCCGCCCTGATAGAACCCATGAGTGTAGGATTCCACGCTGTGAGCAGAGGTCGTGTGACTGACAGCGATACGGTGATGGTCATCGGATGCGGAATGGTGGGGCTGGGAGCTGTCGCCGGTGCCGTACTCCGCGGTGCCACTGTGATAGCGGCAGACATCGACGATGAGAAATTGACCCTCGCCCGGGAATTGGGTGCACAATACACATATAACACCACCGCATCATCGGAAGGGATACCCGAACCCGATGTGGTGATAGAAGCTGTAGGCTCCGTGCCCACTTACAGGATGGCAGTGGAGAAAGTGGCCTTCACCGGCAGGATGGTATGTATCGGCTACGCCAAGTCGGAGGTATCGCTCCCGACAGGCTTATTCGTCAAAAAGGAACTTGATATTATGGGGTCCCGCAATGCGGAGCCGGAAGACTTCGAAGCCGTAATCCGATATGTCCGCACACACGACGTATCCCGGTTCATCTCCGGCATCATCAAACCTCGGGATGTTCAGAAAGCGCTGACTGAATGGGCGGCCGCACCGGGACGGATTTTCAGAATACTTGTAGATTTCGAATAGGATATGGAATACAGGGAACTTGGCAGAACGGGGCTGAAACTTTCGGCACTCGGATTCGGAGCCTCCAGTCTCGGAGGAGTGTTTCACGACCTGAAAGAGGCTGACGGCATCAGAGCGGTACACACGGCCATCGACAACGGCATAAATTTCATCGACGTCTCCCCGTACTACGGACATCTGAAGGCTGAGATGGTATTGGGCAAGGCTCTCCGGGAGATACCACGGGAGAAATACATTCTCTCCACCAAAGTGGGACGCTATGGCCGGGATGGGATAAACACCTGGGACTACAGCGGGAAGAGAGCCCACGACAGTGTCTTCGAGAGTATGGAAAGACTTGGGGTGGACTATATCGATATAATAAATGTCCACGACATCGAATTCGCAGACCTGCATCAGGTGGCTCGGGAGACCTTGCCGGCTCTGGTGGAACTTCGCGGGAAAGGGGTGGTCGGACACGTTGGAATCACTGACCTGCAGCTTGAAAACCTGAAGTGGGTAGTATCCAACACACCTGCCGGAACGGTGGAGAGCATTCTGAACTTCTGCCATTACTGTCTGTGCGACGATGCCCTGCTGGATTATCTGGACTTCTTCGAAAGCCGCGGAATAGGCATCATAAATGCCAGTCCCCTCTCTATGGGGCTGCTCTCCAGCCGGGGAGCTCCGCAGTGGCACCCGGCTCCTGCCGCACTGCAGCAGGCTTGCCGCAAGGCAGTGGAATTCTGCGAGGCTTCCGATTACCCCATCGAACATCTGGCGATGCAGTATTCACTGGGAGAACCCCGCATCACCTCCACCCTGTTCTCCTCCACCAGCGCGGAAAATGTCCTGAAAAACATAGACTACATCCGGACTCCCGCCCCCGCCGCGATGGTACAGAAAGTCAGGGAGATTATGGGGGACGCATTCGGGACTACCTGGAAGAATTCCTGAAGGGAATCCTGCGGCTCCGCCCGAAACCATTTCTGAGGTACATAAAAAAGGCTGGCCCGAAGGTCAGCCTTTCTTATATGATATCTGTCAAGATTATTTGATCTTGGCGAATTCGATATCGGTTTCAGCTCTCTTGGCGAGACATTCTTTCTTCTTGGCGATCTCCAGAGCAGCCTTGGCATCGCTGGCCTTACCCTGACGGGCGGCAACGATAGCTTTCAGATAGCTCTTGCAAGGGCATTCAGCGTCCTTAACGATACCTTCAGCCTTGGCGATGTTACCGGCGCAGATGTTGGCCAGAGCTTCGTTGAAGCAGTTTTCACCGGCGAGAAGAGCAGCGGCTGACTTGTAGTCACCTTCGAGGATAGCGATAGCGCCTTTGTTATAGGAAGCCTCTTTGATGTCAGATTTGGCGAAAGCGGCCTTGGCGGCAGCGAGGTCACCTTTACGGAGAGCGATAACGCCGACAGTGTTATAGTAGTAACCGTCCTTCTGGCATTTTGCGAGAGCAGCTTCAGCGTCAGCGATCTTGTCCATAGCTACATATGTGACTGCGAGGTTAACCTTGGCACGCTCGCTGGCGTATTTGTTGACAGCCTGTTTGTAGAGGTCAACTTTCTTCGCGTTGTCCTTGGTAAGGGTGGCAAGATGCAGGAAAGTATTCTCGTCATATTTCTCAACGTCCACACCGGCGAGGATTTCTTCTTCAGTGTAGTTCTTGAAATCTACGTTGGCGATGAAACGAGCCCTGCGGAGAGCAGGGAGGATGTCGCCTTTGAGGATGGTGAATACCTGTGACATGTTGCGGATCTCTCTTTCACGAACGTTGGGATCGCTGTACATTTCGAGGACACGGAGGATAAGATCCTTGTCAGCCATATCGGAAGCCTTTACGAGTTCCTTGAAGCCTTCCCAGTCTTCTTCCACGCTTGAAGCGTTGACGTTGGCGTCAACAGCTACGGCCTTGGTGTTGATATTCTTGTTGAAAGCTGTGGTAGCGGTAGCTTCACGATTCTTTGAAAGCTTGGCGTTGAAGTCTTCCTTTCCGTCAGGAGAAGCATAAGCTACGATGTCGGTGCTCTTCAGAGTGCGGCGTTCGTCAGCCTTCACGTCTTTCAGGAATTCCTGGAAAGCCTTGATCTGTTCTGATTTGAGCTGTTTGGGACGTACTACGGAGCTGTTGATCTGATAGAGAACCTGAGCTTCGTTCGTCTCGGCGATTACAGCCTGATAGTTGTCGGGAGCATAAGCGAGAGCTCCGTCCTTCTTGACGAGCATGTAAGTGGTGTTGGTACCGTCGGCAACTTTGATGGGGCTCTTGAAATCCATATTCTTGCCTTTGTAGACAAGAGTCAGGCGTCCCTGAAGTTCAGCTTTCTCCATACCGGGAACATAGTCGAACGTGAAAGTCTTGGTGATAGTGGTGCCGGCCTTGGGAACAGTTATGTAGTTCTGGGTAACCTTTTCACCCTGAACCATTACGGGCTCAAGAGCAGATTCACCACCCTGATAAACGAGAACGGGAACTACCTTAACGACAGCTTTGGGATGGAAGTAATTGGCAGGGAAAGTAACGCTTACGGTAGCGTCGATCTTACCGGCAACACACTCGAGAACCTGAGGGTCGCATTTCACTGAAATCTGGTTAGCGTTATCGATCATCTTGGAAGGATTGCTACAAGACACTGCGAATGTAGCCACGAATAACACTGACAGAACGATAGAAAAAATCTTTTTCATTTATTTGTTGATGTGTTTAATTGGTGATATTTATATTTTCTGGTTATTCTTCACTCTTATACACGATGCAAAAGTAATAAAAATTCAGTAAAACATTATTTTTAATGTACCAAAGATAAAAAATCGGTACTTTTTCCACATCCGCCCCGGAAGAATCGCGCCTGCGGCATAATTTCTCCTCGCTACAACCGGAGGAATAATAATTGTTACAAAATAATTACCTTTGCGATTATGGATTTGAATGCTGTAAAGAATCGTTTTGGCATAATCGGTAACGATCCGGCACTGAATTATGCCTTGGAAATCGCTTTCAGAGTGGCTGAGACCGATCTTTCCGTATTGATAAGCGGAGAAAGCGGAGTAGGTAAGGAAGCCATACCGAGAATCATCCACGAAAACAGTCCCAGAAAACACTCGAAATACGTGGCCATCAACTGCGGCGCCATCCCGGAAGGCACCATCGAATCAGAGTTGTTCGGTCACGAAAAGGGAGCATTCACCGGTGCGGTGGAAGCCAGAAAAGGATACTTCGAAGAAGCGGACGGGGGGACCATATTCCTCGATGAAGTCGGAGACCTTCCCCTCTCCACACAGGTCAGACTGCTCAGGGTCCTGGAAACCGGAGAATTCATCCGGGTAGGCTCGGCCAAGACGTTGAAGACCGACGTGCGGGTCATCGCCGCCTCCAATGTGAACTTCACCGACGCCATCCAGTCGGGGCGCTTCAG
>DCIQ01000081.1:7859-8287 GCA_002317435.1 Bacteroidales bacterium UBA1722
TCAATTGTTCCGAAAGTTCACCCTGGACTGCGCAGACAAATACAAAATGCCGGCAGTGATACTCACGCCTGAAGCCCGTACGCTTCTGGAGACCTACTCCTGGCCGGGAAACATCAGACAGCTGAAAAATGTGTCGGAGCAGATATCGGTAATGGAAGACGTCCGCTCCATCACCGCCGAGACTTTAAGAAAATACATACCGTATCGAGAAGGGAATTACCTCCCCATGACGCAATCCAGGATGAGTCATGACCAGCAGGATCTCGGACCTGACGCCAACGCCCTCCTGCAGATGATAATGAAACTCAGCAGGGAGGTCGATTCACTGAAATCCAGAATCGAATCACTCTCCTCCCTCCAGATTCCCGAGCATCACGTAATATCGCAGGCACATTACCATCTGGTCCCCGACGAATCCGAATATGTTC
>DCIQ01000190.1:0-1236 GCA_002317435.1 Bacteroidales bacterium UBA1722
CGGCTTAGCGTAAAGCCAAAGAAAGAGGCAAGTCTTTCAACCATTTCAACACTGGGATTCCTTCTGAGAAGTATTCATCTGCGTTTTGCTTTACTGAACAAAATTACGCAGATATGACTGTAAGATAAATGGACTATCGTCCATCCCTCGGAAGCAAGAAGCGGTTTGACATTCTTGAACTTCTATTGTAATGTAATATTGACAATTGGGAATATCACATTACGATAGTTATTCATGTTTATAGTATGCCCCATTAAAAACGAAAACCGGCTATGAAGTAGAGGGAGAAGAGGTGTGTATGGCCGGTAATCCCAACATCCGGATACTGGTACAGCATATCGCGCAAGCCTACGTTGGCAAGGGCTCCTATGCGCCAGTGTTTCCCATAATCCTTGGTGAAGGCGGCGCGCAAGCCGAAATCCCAGGGCTTTATCTTGACAAGACCACTGCGGGGATCGGAAGGATCAGCATCAATGTAGTAGGTATATTTACCACCGGTGATATAGACGGCGGGGCCAAATCCGATAGCCAAGCGATTGCCAAACCAATAACGTCCGAGGACTGCGGCATTGTAGAAACTATAGACATCATAGTCGGCACCGATGTAGCCGCGAATGAGATACCATGCATCTCCAATCATCAAGTTGTGACCTATCTGTGGCATCACGGACCACTTGTCGTCCAGACGTATGTCCAGACCAAAGCTGAGCTCTGTGGCAAGGCCCTTGACATACTCACCGTAACCGGATTTCGCTTCTAAGGATAGCCCGGCCCCAATTTCGAGGACTGGGGTAATCTTCTTTTCGTTCTGAGCGTTTGCAGAGAATCCGAATATGGTTACGGACAGGATGGTAGCGAGAATTATACGGATGCACATAATACAAGGAATTTTCTTGGCACTAATGTAGTTATTTATCTTCCTACTTTCAAATGTCCTTTATTTTGATATAGGCCGCGGCATACACGATGCCGGACACCCGATGAGCAAGTCCCTGGTGACAGTAATGGTTATTGCAGTAATCCATCATATTTTGCGATTCCACTATGCATTGCGCTCATGGTAGCCTCTGGATTCAAGTACACATATTCGCGTTTTATAATGGGCCGTGAACGTTCGCATTATGAGCGATATTGAGACTATTGTATTGATATGTGGACATCTTGTAACATAAAAAGGAAATATTTCTCTACAAGTTGATTGATATGGATTGGACGGTCCTCCCCGCAAGCCCTCCG
>DCIQ01000190.1:1249-1545 GCA_002317435.1 Bacteroidales bacterium UBA1722
CGGAGGGCTTGCGGGGAGGACCGTCAGAGCTTGCTTGCTTCTATATGGTCTTGTCTACAGCATCCGCTCACAGTTTCACCAACCCGTCAAACATCGGGCACATCATGCCCTCCACAAGGCCCTGAAAGGCATATCAGGTGTCCGATGCAGGCAAATGGTCTGCATCGGACACGTCATATCGGAATCATGGGCCTCCATAAGGATGCTATGTGCCCGATGTTTTACTACTTCGGACAATCCGACAATCATCTGGCGACCTCTATTGGAAATTCGATAAGGGAGTGACTGATTTCATA
>DCIQ01000190.1:1662-11903 GCA_002317435.1 Bacteroidales bacterium UBA1722
GCCCTCCGGAGACCTGACTGGCCGCTGAAGCGAAAGGCCTCCGGAGGTCCGGTTGGCTGTGCTGATTCGGGGGGCTTTTTGGGATAATATGTGAACCTAAGTGTTACAAAGTTCTAGTGTAAAGTAAGAAAGCACCTTTCACTTCCTGTTCGGAGGTGAAGGGTGTGGGATTTAGAAGGATAAATCTAGTACCAAAGAAGAACTGGCCACCATGGCATTTTTTACCCACAAAAGAGTTGTAAAAAAATCAACTGTCGAGTCATCGGAATTCGACACAAAACCAAACACAGAGTCGCGCGCGCCATTGAGAGCCGGGAAATCCCCGATGTCCACGTGGCCATTATGATTTTCATTAAGGTCAATGAATTGTTTTATTCCATCCGACAAGTCCTTAGCATCGGAAGGACCGAAATGAGACGCAACATCCAATGCAACATCGTCACGCAACGGTTTGTATATCAACAAGAGAATCCTAAAGCTACTATCGGATTTAAGGAGTCCTATCGTGACCGTATGGGCCATGTCCACAACGTTGTACTTCACATCAAAGGATATGCAGAACGCAGCTGTGAGCATCGGAAAATCAGTACGCACAGTCGAGCGTCAGATACGCCGTGCGGTGCAGAAAGGCCAGGTTCGAGAGCTTGGAAAAGGAAGTTACGAGAAAATTTGATAGAGAATGAGAACAGCCCCAATGCTTGATAAACAATTGTTTAACCGGGTATTGGGGCTTTTGCTCTAAAGTGCAGAGTATCAACAAACAAGGTTATTTATTTAATAATCAGAAGAATTTCACTAACTTTGTTAGTTTAATGGCGTTTTACGCCCATATTGGCAAGCAAGATGCAAAACACACAAGACAATATAGATTCCAAGGGTCTGCTATGGACTGAACGTAAATTCGATTATCCTGACAGAACAATTCGACTCGGTACCTCATTCAGCGGAATTGGGGCAATTGAACACGCATTCCAACGTTTGGGAATAAAAACAAAGATACAATTTGCTGGAGATATTGAGCCCAATTGCAAAACTGCATATTTTGCAAATTATGAAATCGATGAATCTAGATGGCATAGTGACATTCACGATTTTAATGCAAAACCATTCAGATATCAGGTAGACCTTTTCGTCGGCGGAGCTCCGTGTCAGGCATTCTCTTTAGTCGGTGCTCGTCGCGGTTTTGATGACACACGAGGAACACTATTCCGCGAATTCGCTAGGGTTGTTAAAGAGTGCCAACCCAAAGTTTTTATTTTTGAAAATGTCGCTGGTCTTTTCGAGCACGACGGCGGAAGGACATGGGATGTAATAAAACACACGTTTGAAGATTATTGCGGATATGATGTTCATTACCAGCTCCTTAATAGTAAGAATTATGGTATACCTCAGCACCGTGAAAGATTGTATTGCATAGGTTTCAGAAAAAAAACTCATTTTCTCTTCCCTGCTCCGATTGACCTAAAATATAGGATGTACGATTTTTTGGAAGATTGGACTGAATCAAAGTATTACGATGCTAAAAGTGGAAAGAAATTCTTATCCCCGACCGGTAACACAATCAACGGAGTTGGCCAATTCAATGAATTTGTATTTGATGTAAATGAGGTTGACGACAAATACTATTTATCAGAAAAGGTAGCAAAATATGTACTGGCTGGTGGCACAAAGAACTTTAGAACATCCACCAAAACGGATTTAGATATAGCTAGACCTCTTCTTCAGTCAATGCACAAAATGCACAGAGCGGGGGTTGACAATTATGTTACTTACTGCAAGGAAAAAGGAGTAAATGGAATCCGCAAGCTGACTCCTAGAGAATGCATGAGACTCATGGGGTTCAAAGATAGTTTTAAGATAGTCAATCGAGATACAGCTGCTTATCAAGAGGCTGGCAATAGCATTGTCGTAGATGTATTGATTGCAATTCTAAAGCAGCTTGACATTACAAAATACGGCGTAGAAGGATGAATAACAAGTACAGCACAATCCAAAATACTAAAGCAAATTTAGACACCGATCCCGCAAATTGGTTGACAAAGCAGTTTTCCTTTCCAGGGAGGACCATTAGGCTTGCCACCTCGTTCAGTGGGATTGGAGCAATTGAGCATGCTTTTCATCGTTTGGGACTTAATGTCGACCTTCAATTCGCTGGTGATATTGATGCAGATTGTAAACGTGCATATTTGGCAAATTATCCTCTTAACGAAACAAAGTGGCACAATGACATAACCGCTTTTGATGCCAAGCCGTATAAAGGGAAAGTAGATCTGTTTGTTGGCGGAGCGCCTTGCCAAGCATTCTCGATGCGAGGGAAAAGAGGAGGATTTGAAGACACGAGAGGAACTCTATTCAGCGAGTTTGCTCGTGTTGTAATAGAATGTCAACCAAAAGTATTCATTTTTGAGAACGTCAAAGGAATGCTGAATCATGACAGAGGACGCACATGGGATGTTATCAAACGCACTTTTGAAGAAGATTGCGACTATCAGGTTTATTATCAGGTACTCAATAGTCGAGATTATGGTGTTCCTCAAAGTCGTGAACGTATATACTGCATTGGATTCAAAAAATCAGTTGAATTCAAATATCCCGCACCTATTCCACTCACTCGCTCCAAGTTTGATTGTTTGGATAGGCATATACCTTCCAATCTATTCCTCAAACAAAAAGGAGCAAATTTCGTTACTCGGTCGATAAATCATGATAAGAGTTACACTTTGGTTAATGGGGATATGGCACTTTGCCAAAAACGGAATCAGCAGTTTAACTGGCACGGAGACTTCGTTTTTCATCCATTGGCAAAGGATGAGACGATCGATCCAGAAGACCTAACTATATTGCCTGTTTCTTCATTTGAAGAAAATTATTACATAGATTCCAAAATTGCCAAATATGTATTAAAAAGAGAGTCTGATGGCCTTTTTGAAATGACAGGAGCGGATACATATAACCCTGATTATGGTAGATATCGCAAGATGTCACCGAGGGAATGTTTGAGATTGATGGGATTTGACGATACATTTAACATCGTTGTCCCAGATACAGCCGTATACAAGCAATCAGGCAACAGCATAGTTGTCGATGTCTTAATGGCTATTTTGAAGCAAATGGATATAACACAATACGGTATATAAATTATGGCTGACATTATCTGTCGTTGGAGAAATCCAAGTCCAGAGACCATCGTCGAGATAGTTTCCTGGCTACCAAAGAAGCGAATGTCTTCAAAAGAGTTCAGGGAATATGTCGAAGCTGATCATGAAGGGTTTTTCCACACCCCTTATCAATTGGCCTGCCAGCTGGCGTTGT
This sequence comes from Bacteroidales bacterium UBA1722, assembly GCA_002317435.1. GTDB lineage: Bacteria > Bacteroidota > Bacteroidia > Bacteroidales > UBA932 > Minthomonas. The sequence goes on from DCIQ01000190.1 coordinate 4,975, forward strand.
ACTATGAAGGTCCAGATGGCTATATCCCTCGTTTTGCAAGGAATATAACGAGACAAGAAGCCCAACAATATTTGGAGTATTGGGTGTCTCGATATTACGCGCCAAATCCTTTTACAAAGAGTCTCAAGACATTAAAGGAGCCATTGTTATTAGTTGAATCTTTGGTAAGATATCTTGAAGAACAAGGAAGGAGTGTCGAACTAAGAAAGGCATTGACGGATATATATAAAGATCCTATGGGCAATGTAGATATCGTAGCTAATGCCCTTAACCAATACTCAAAGGTTATTAAAGTGACCAATGAATCAGTATCATTATCAGTAGACTATCAGCAGATTATGGAATCAAAACCTACAATAAAAGACAAAAAAGGTTTCTTCTTTTTCTTTGACGCAGAGACGGATGAAACAACGGTCATAGATAACAGCAAGGTTGCACAGACAATTTATTATGGATGTCCTGGAACTGGAAAATCATTTGTCGTCAAAAGTATTGCAGAAGGCAAGAAAGGTGAAAAAATCATTTGGTATGATAAATCACATAGCAAAGTGGAGAATCCTACAGACGAACAAAAGAAGGACCTTTATAACAACATCTTCCGTACGACATTCCACCCGGATTACGACTATGCAACCTTCGTTGGGTGCTACAAGCCTGGTAAAAATGATGCTGGCGAATTAGATTACAGATTTGTTCCCCAGGTCTTTACAAATGCTTATGTAGCAGCACTTCGCCACCCGGAAGACCCAATTTTTCTCATCATTGAAGAAATCAACCGAGGCAATTGCGCACAGATTTTCGGTGACCTTTTCCAGCTTCTTGACCGAACAAATGGAGAATCAGACTACGAAATAAAACCTGATACAGAATTAGCTAAATTCCTCGCTACTGAAGGCGTCCCTTCCGAGAGTCTCAAACTTCCGGCAAACCTTCATATCTACGCCACAATGAATACATCGGATCAGAGTCTATTCCCTATGGATTCTGCATTTAAGCGTCGTTGGGAAATGGAATATAAACCGATCCAGTATTACGGATCAGAGGCAGATATTTTCACTTTCGAAATTGGCGACAAGAAGTATTCCTGGATTGCTTTTCTTCAGATGGTCAATGATTTGATCGTCAATGCCACCGATAGTGAAGACAAGCAGATGGGAGAATTTTTCATCAAAGGCCCGGTCACGGAGAAAGAGTTCGTCAACAAGGTAATGTTCTATCTCTGGAACGACGTATGTAAAGACCTTTATAATCCACGCCGAGTCTCTGCTCCATACTTTATGAGAATTAAGACGCTTACCGAGGGTGAAAAGAATGACTACTTTACATTCGCAGAATTGTTCAGCGATAGAAACAAAGGTTCACGCCTTCTGCTTGGCTTCCTTGAATATATTGAAAGCAAGTTTAAGGAAAACAATCCCAGTACAGAGCTGAAGCTTGAGCCTATTCAATAGCCAGTTATGCGTATCTACTTCGAGCAATACTCCTACGATCGTGACCAGATAAAACCATATCTGGATGGTTACGTATTGCAGGACGGGAGCTTGGAGAGCAGGTACTACACAACATACATCGGCTACATATTCGTCAATACTGAGGTGTATTCCGGACCGGTATTCATTCTGCCTAAGTCGTTTCTCATAGCTGAAGGAACGAAACATAATGTCCTCGGTTGGAAAGGGATATATCCCGAAGATGTCATCAATACCGATGATGAGACCAATCCGCTTGAGATTTCAGGCGAAGGTTTCTTCCTTCCGGAGCTCGGTTTATGGCTATATCGGGCTCTCAATCGTTTCCGCACAGAGCATATTGGCACCTCAATCAGTGAACAGGCTGAACTTGACTCGCAACTGCCCGAAAACGTTGCAAGAGACAAAGATTTCCTCAGTACTGCACTTGACCTGATAGACTTCCTCAAGGAACACCGGAACCTTTTCACTCAGATAAGTCTCATCAACCACAGTGGACGCGACAAGATTGACTGGCCAAAGACTGTTGCTGGAGACCCTTTCTTCAAAGACGGTGAAGCTTGGTACCTTGATCCGGCCATTAAGGAAAAGACCATCAACATAGATGATACACTGATAGTCCTGTACTACTCAGTTCTCAAATACCTCCGCGACAAATACCGCTTCCCTATTGACTTGGGAGAAGTCACATACCCACTTCTCGGAACGAAAGAAGTCCAGCGGCTGATTGATACTGGCATTGGCAGCAAGCAGATGAAGCGTATCCGTCACAAATACTTTCGCGACGATCTCAAACACCTGTGGATGCTCCTGGATTCCTTCTTCACCTACAACACCACGGATGAAGACCAGAGCCGTGACAAGGAACACCTCCTGGTAAAGGATTTCGAAATAGTATTCGAGGCTATGATTGACCGCCTGATAAGCGACATTCGTGGCGTAGAAGACCTCAAGAAGCAGGATGACGGCCACTTGATTGACCATATATTCCGCTTCACATCCCTCATTGGCAATCTTTCAGACATTTACTTCATCGGAGACAGCAAATACTACACTGACGGCAACCGTCCTGAAGGTGTTGCACTGTACAAGCAGTTTACGTATGCCAAAAACGCCATCCAGTACCATATCGACAAACTATATCTGAATAACAGACGAGGTAAATGGTCACCGGCATCAAAAGGAGAACTTCGTTACCGTGACACCCTTACTGAAGGCTACAACATCACACCGAACTTCTTCATCCGCAGCCGTGTGACAAAGGACGACCGTGATTATGGTAAGCCAGCACTTGTCAAGACGTATTGGAATACCGTAAGACACCACGAAAACCCTCCGACTAACAAACACTTCGGAGACCGCCTATTTGACCGTGACACCCTCATTCTTCGCGAATTCAGCATAAATCTGCTCTTTGTAATCTCCGCTTATGCCGGTTATGAAGATTCCTGTTGGTCCTCCGACCTCCATCGCACCATTCGTGACTCATTCATCGAAAGCATTGACAAAGAATACGAATTCTACAAGCTCTCCCCCACCAATATCGGCACAATGGCATTTGATCGTCTCTACACAAAATGGCTTAATGGCAAGACCTACACCATTGACGAATCCGACGATTACCTAATACTCGCCTTCGAAAAGTCACCTGCCGGAATCGCAGACCGTGAAGAATTCGAGCAAGCCAGGCTTCGCAACGCCGAAACCGGCGAAGAAGTCAAATACATCATTGACCCTATCACCCTCAAGCAACTTAGTCAGAGCTAATATAATAACCACATAACACGATAACGCTATGGATGCAGGAACCAAACAACTCGCAGATATTCTCAATGGCAACCGCGTACTCGAGGTGCCCTATTACCAGCGCAGCTATGTATGGAAAGAAGACCAATGGTCACGCTTCATATCTGATATGGAGTACATCACCAGCACCAACAAAGATTACTTCCTCGGCTCCATAATCCTCAAGCAACAACCTACCGGAATTTCGCCCTTCGACGTACAGAGCATCATAGACGGTCAGCAGAGATTTACAACCTTTGCATTGTTCTTCAAGTCCCTATGCCTCAAGATTGATGACATGGAAACATTCAACAGCAAGTTCACTGTCAGGGACCGAAAAACGAATACCCGTCACCTTGCCATCCGTCATAGCATTAATGACAGAAAAGACTTTGAAGCAGTAATCGCCTTGAAAGACGATGTGCCATACAATCCGGCAGTACCAAGCAACATTACACGTGCCTACAATTATTTCCAGGAGAATATCAAACCGGAAAAGGTAGATATCGACACCCTGCTGAATCACGTAATCTTCATCGGCATTTCACTCCAGCAGAACGAAGATGAGCAGGTCATATTCGACACCATCAACTCGCTCGGAGTACGACTCACGACAGGTGAACTTCTCAAAAATTACTTCTTCACTGAAAGCACCCGCGAAGAGTACGAAGAACTGTGGATGCCATATTTCGAGAAAGACCGAGAACTTGCCAACTATTGGGATTCAGAAATTGTATCCGGACGTCTGAAACGAGCAAATATTGACTTTTTCTTCGCAGCCTACCTGAATATCAAGATACAAGATCCCACCATAAAGGTCAGTGCCGACCACAAAGTGCGTTACCGTCGTTCGGAAGGCTTGTTCAACAACTACAAAGACCTTATCAGCACATATGGTTTGAACAAGAAAAATATGATATACGACATACTTGAGTATGCAATGATATATCACGACAACATCAATCCTGACATTGCCAATGGAGAGATTCCTGGTACTGCGGGAATTGAACGTATGAACTTCCTGATATTCGTTCTCGAATGTACCGCCATAGTACCGTATGTCCTCTATTTGCTGAAAAACGTGAAAGACGATGATGAACGCAATTCTATGTTCGGCTATGTGGAATCATACATTTTACGTCGCCAGATTTGTAAGAGTGACAACAAGAACTTCAGTGACTTGTTCTCCGAGAACCTGATTCTGAACCAAATCGTCACACTGGAGGCTTTGAAAGACTATATTGAGAACAAGGATGATGACCAGGCACTAGCCCTGCCACGTGACAAGAAAGTCATCAAGGCCTGTCACGATAAATCATATCCGAACAAAAAAGCGCTTTCAATTCTATACCTTTTGGAAACCGCCATCAGAGAAGGAAAACCACACGCCACGAAACTCTATCCCTTTGACCGTTACAGCCTTGAGCACCTTATGCCAAGAAGCTGGAAGGAAAACTGGCCGCTAACTGACGGCGTCACTGAAGACGAACGAGAAGATGCAATCTGGTGTCTCGGAAACCTCGCAATACTTCCTTCAAAACTGAACACATCCATAAGCAACGCATCTTGGACAACCAAAAAGGAAGGTAAAGGAAAGAATTTTGGTATAATATACTACGCATCAGACATCGAAACTCTTGCAGACGTAATCACACAACCTGCTTGGAACGAAGCAACCATCTCAAAACGAGCAGATTGGATTGCCGAAAATGCATTGATAGTCTGGCCTTCATACCTTCCAGAAGAAGACGAGGATGACGCAACTGCTCAAACCAAGGTTGGCAATGCAACAACCGGTACCGGCAGAAATGCCAACCACGACTACACTCAATTCTCGTTAAACGGAAAGCCCGCCACATCAAAGAGCCAGTTTGTACCCGACCTCGTCAGAGCATACGTAGAAAAACACCCGGAGAAAACCTATGAAGAATTGAAGAAGATATTCCACATAGGACTCTGCTCAAAAGGATTCAAACACATCGGCCTGATTTGCTCAGAAGAGGAACACGCCGCCTGGGACAACAAATACAAGAACAAACGCTATAGCGTCAACCAACCCGGTGGCAAGCTCTGCTCCGCAGACGGCATCAACTTCTTCGTCAATACCCAATGGTCAATAGATGGAGTGCAAGGAATTCTGAAACTTGCCAAATCTGAAGGATTCAGGGTCACAACCATAGTTAAAGAGCAGCAGGAAAACGTACCAATTCTCTTCTAACAAGGCCATAATAATGCCCGACCACTTGACACAAGAGCAGCGGCACAGCAATATGTCCCGCATCAAATCACGCGATACCAAACCGGAAAAGAAGGTGCGCCAGTCACTCTTCCGCTCCGGTTTTCGATTTCGTGCCAATGTCAAAACCCTGTCAGGCACTCCGGACATCGTCCTGCCGAAATACCGCACCGTCATTTTCGTAAACGGCTGCTTCTGGCACGGTCACAAAGGCTGCAAATACTATACGGTTCCCGAAACCAACGTCGAGTTCTGGGTGGAAAAGGTCCGGAAAAACAAGGAACGGGACGCTCTCAACGAGCAGCGGCTCGAATCATTGTCCTGGAACATCATCACTGTCTGGGAATGCGAACTGAAAAGCAAGGTGTTCGACGCCACAATGGAACGAGTCATCGCAGAACTGCATCAGAACAAGGTCAAATGGGAGCAATACCAACAGCGCAGACGCTCTGACCGCGAATTCGCCAGAGCCGAAGCTAGCCGCAAGCGTCAGGTCCGTGCCGAGGTTGAACGCGAACTGCAGAATCAGTTCCACATCCCGATCAAGATTCGCAAAATCGCATCTGCCGATTTGGAAGACCAGTAAGATAAGAATGGACTTTTACTCAAAGCATTACAAGGTTGTTGGATTTGCGTTGCAAATAAAGATGCCGTTCATGACTGATTCCCGTTCCATCGGAATTGAACGAACTGGATTGGAAATCCGGCCTTTCTTCCAAGACGGACCGTCTCGTGCAGCATATATGCCAATGTCATGGCACCTTCCGACACAAGTAAGTTCTGACGGTCCTCCCCGCAAGTCCTCCGGAGGCCTTTCGCTTTAGCGGCCAGTCAGGTCTCCGGAGAACTTGCGGGGAGGACTGACCAGTCCACAAATCAATCTGTCCGGTATTCACCACAAAATTCATAACTTCGCGACACGTATCAATACATACATATATGTCAAAGGAAGATTTATTCGTACTTTCCGGATTGATAGACCAGAGTGCCCTTCACCCCACCATGGGGAAAAATGATTTGGAGAGACATTGCCTTACGGCAATAAAGTGGCGTACCGCCTCCGTCTGCGTGAAGCCGTGCGACGTCGGACAGGCTGTGTCGCTGATGGCTGGCAGCGGCATTCCGGTAGGGTGTGTCGTGGGTTTCCCGGCTGGAAACAGCACCATCGAGGTCAAGGCTTTCGAGGCAAGCACCGCCATCACGCAAGGCGCAAAAGAGATAGATATGGTGATTAATATCGGACGTGCGCTGGACGGGGACTGGGATTATCTGCGCCGGGAGATAAGGGAGGTGACACGTACCTGCCACGACGGTGGCGCCATAGTCAAAGTCATTTTCGAAACGGCGTACGTCGGCACGGAGGAGAATATCACGACACTGTGCCATATCTGCACTGAGGAGGGGGCTGATTTCGTCAAGACTTCCACCGGTTACGGATA
>DCIQ01000190.1:12021-22057 GCA_002317435.1 Bacteroidales bacterium UBA1722
GGAGGTATCCGCACATTGGATGATGTAATCGCCTTCCGTGATGCCGGATGCACCCGGATAGGAGCCACTGCCACTGAAGATATTTTCTCTGCAGCACTTAATAGCGGGAGTTATGATTGAATCTACGACAGACCGGATTCAAGATTTCACTTTCCAGATGGATCGCGGTGAAGGATTCCCCGTGCTATTTCGAACCCGACGGAACCATCCGTCCGGTAAAGATTACATTCGAAGGAGTCAAAAAGACCCGTTCACCAAAGAAACTGAGGAGATATTCAATAATATGGCACTCTGGACATCGTCCTGCCGAAATACCGGACTGTCATGCGAAAACACTGATCTGTAGAAAATTCCGTATCTTTATCCTTGAGGATATTCCGAAATACTGAATTCCATTGTAATGGGTTTTCCACAATCGGGACACACAATCTCCTCTTCACAAGCAAGTTCTGACGGTCCACATCAATCTGCCTGTCTCAGCAGTGAAGTGCAGAGAAATAGTGCGGAATCCTGAAATAATCCATGACGGCGGCATAATTGTCTTGTGCTGTCAGGCAAGTGTCCCGCAGATATCCTGGAACAGCCGGCCAGTTCTTCAGTCCACGATAGTAATACATTTTCAGGTCATCTGTGATTATAAACGGAACTATTCCGTTGGCAAGACATTCCTTGAACATTATTAATCTTCCAACCCGACCGTTGCCATCCTGGAACGGATGAATTGATTCGAATCGTTTGTGAAAATCTATTATATCATCCAGTTCCTTATACTTCTTTGAGTTGTACTTGGAAAGCAGTTGTTTGATCTGTTTGTGGACTTCTTCAGGTGAACAAGTCTGCTCTCCGCCTACCTCATTCGGCAACTTTTTGTATTCACCCACATTGAACCAGGATTTACGGCTATCCGATGTGCCGGATTTCAGAATTGAATGAATTTCCTTAATAAGCGACTCTGTCAATTTGTCTTGAGCTCTGTCAATAATAAAATCGATACACCTGAAATGATTGACGGTTTCTACGATATCATCAACATTTACAGAATCATCTGTTATTCCGATGGTGTTGGTTTCAAAGATATATCTGGTCTGATCGTGGGTCAATTTGCAGCCTTCAATGTGGTTTGAATTATATGTCAGGTCAATTTGTGTCTTGTGATATATACCACCGGCCAATTTGGATTCCTTCTGCTCCCGCAGCACTGAGAGGAGAGGAAATACTTTTGAAGAGTTCTTTCTTCCCGGCGCAGACGCATCCTCCGGGATATTCCACGTTTTCCCTGTAAGGAAAGCACCATCAATTTTTCCTTCATAGCACCAGTTGCGGACTGTCCTTTCTGAAATTCCAAGTTTTTCAGCAAACTGCGATACAGATATGAAGTCCATCGGCAAGATTATTTATTATTTCACGCCAAATATAGCATATTTGGCCGATATCGGCAAAATTCATTCTTTTGAACTACATTTGGCTGAAGTGACAAGAAATCCAATCTAAAAATGACCCCTCCATTGGAAAGGAAAGGGGGTCAAACTTATAAAATTTTCAGGGGTCAATCGATTTTCGGCCGCGGGGGTCAACAAGGAGCGGTTTTTCCAATACTATTTCAAGAAAGTGCTGGAGATAGATCCAAATCATAGAAGAGCTAAGATTGAATTAGATTGGATCCATCGGTTCTGGAATCGCTAATAAGTGAAGGGCTATCATGACAATTCGAGAAGAATAAGTATAGGATGCTCTTTCCAGTCTTACCAGCTGACGCGCTCACAAGAAAACAAGCCTTCCGGAAAAAGTATATTTCCGGAGGGCTGCCGCCGGCGAGGAGGGGACCCGCAGCGAAGCTGTGGGGAGTCCCGGAGGAAATATACTCTTCCGGGTGGCGTGTATCCATATAGAGGAAGCCATAGCAATATTTCTATACATCACACATCCAGCGTCATAATAAAGTCATTCATAAAGAACCCGTTCCCGATAGGGAAGTCCCCCGACCGGTCCTTCCTCATCCCGAGGTGTTCATAGAAAGTGACAGCCCTGTTATGCCTGTTCACGTTCAGTTCGATGCGGGCGGGACCCTTCGTCCGGGCACGGACTTCTTCCACTATCCTGTCGAACAGCTTCCGTCCGAGTCCAGACCCCTGGCACTGCGGCAGGACATATATCTTTTCGAGATGGTAGATTTCTCCGCCGTCCTCCGCAGGTCTGTCATACCGATAGGAAACATACCCCTGCCCTTCACAGATGAAGAAGACATTACCCTGCTCCGTCATCTGGCGTCGGAGGGACTCCTCCGAATACATCATATCCATCATATAGGGGAGCTGTTCCGCGCTCAGAATCTCTCCGTATGTGGCGGGAAACACCACCGAGGCCATCTCCCGGATGGCAGGAATATCCTCCAATGTCGCTTGTCTTATCATAATAATCTCCATTTGAAACACGTCATCCGCTAAGTGTATCCTTCACCCCACCATGGGTAAAAATGATTTGGAGAACTGCAATGTGGGTTAAAGGATAAACAAATGCACGCAGAAGCGAACAACACTGTCAGTCATTATAATGACCATACGCGGACAGCACCAGAATCTCTATCGTATCTTCGTAGATTCGATAAACGATTCGATGCTTTTGGGTGATTCTTCTGGAATAAACATTACCATCGTATCCTTTCAATGGCTCTACCTGACCGGTTCCTGTACGTGGGTGTTCAATAATCTCTTCCAAAAGTTTTGCCAATTTTGGAATTGCATCCGGCGTGTGTTTGCTTAAAAGTTTAAGATCTTTCTGAGCATCGCAAGAAAAAGATAATTTGTAGACCATCAGTCTTTTATCATTCTGTTAAGAAACCCTTCCATACTCTCTCCATCTGATATTGCAACTGCTTTACCTTGCTCAAACTCAGCAATGCCACGCGCAATTTTTGCTTGAAGTGTATCGGAATTTATCACAGAATCGTCATCTGTAATCGGCACTAATTTATAACTTCCGTGACTACGTGATTTTATCACGACGTCATTCGACAAGGCCAACGAGAAATATTTCTTTTGATTGGCTCTGAATTCTCTGCTGCTAACTATAACCATCGTCTTTTTTTGCAAAGATATATATTATTTTTCAATATGTGTATCAAAATGGTACACATATTTATCATCACATAGGGGAGCTGTTCCGCGCTCAGAATCTCTCCGTATGTGGCGGGAAACACCACCGAGGCCATCTCCCGGATGGCAGGAATATCCTCCAATGTCGCTTGTCTTATCATAATAATCTCCATTTGAAACACGTCATCCACGAAGATACGCCAAAATATCCGTACTTTTGTACATAATACCATTACCTATATACCCTTGAAGACACATTTCCTCCTCCCCTGCATCATCCTGATGCTCACCGCCCTCTCTCCGGCAGAGGCGAAAGATTACCGGCTCGCGTCCCCCGACGGCAGGACCCTCGTGACAGTCAGCGCCGGGACCACCCTCACCTGGCAGGTCAGCCGTGACGGATGCACGGTCCTCACCCCCTCAGAGATGGCTCTCACCATCGAGGAAGGCGGAAACACTTTCGATGTGGGGTCCAAGGTTCTCTCCTCCCGCACCGGCAGACGTGACATCATAATCCCCACCCCCATATATCACAAATCCGCAGTGCACGACCTGTGCAATACCCTGACACTTAAGCTGTCCGACGGTTTCGCAGTGGAGTTCCGCGCATACTGTTCCGGAGTGGCGTACCGGTTCTCCACCACCCGAAAGGGAGATTTGACCGTCCGGGACGAGACAGCCGAGTTCAACATAGACGGGGACCGCGACCTCTTCGTCCCCTATGTAAACGACTGCAGGGCCGGCGAGCGCTGGTGCTACTCATTCGAATCCTATTACGACGAGGTCCCCTTCTCGCAGACGGTTCCCGACTCCCTCGCCACCATCCCCCTGCTGGTCAGCCTCGACGGGGGCCGGAAAGCCGCCATAATGGAGGCCGGCGCGGAAGATTATCCCGGAATGTTTCTCAAGCGCAGCCCTTCGGGCAATATGGGCTTCACCGCAGAGTTCGCCCCCTACCCTCTGGAGACAGCCCTGTTCCGGGAGAACATAATTCCCACCCGCCGGGCGGACTATATCGCCCGGACTTCCGGAGAGAGGACATTTCCCTGGCGAGTGGTGGTGATATCAGACAGGGATGCGGATCTGGCCGACTGCGACCTGGCGATGATTCTCGCCCCGGAATGCCGTCTGGAGGACACGTCGTGGATCCGCCCCGGCAAGGCATCCTGGGAGTGGTGGAGCGGCATCCACATTTCGGGAGTGGACTTCGAGGCGGGCGTCAATACCGCCACCTACAAGTACTTCGTGGATTTCTCCGCCGCCAACGGACTGGAATACGTGGTCATCGATGCCGGATGGAGCGGCCGGTCACTGATGGAGGTCCGCAGCGGTCTGGATCTTCAGGAAGTGGTGGACTATGCCTCGTCGAAAGGTGTAGGCATCATTCTCTGGGCGCTGTGGAGCAGTGCTCTGGAACAGGCCCCGGAGGTCTTTCCGCATTATGCCCGGATGGGTGTAAGGGGGTTCAAGGTGGATTATATAGATTCCGATGACCAGGAGACGGTGAGGAAGATGTTCGAAATGGCCGCTCTGGCGGCAGAAAACCGTCTGGTGCTGGATTTTCACGGGGCGAAACCGGCCGGAGGGCTTCACCGGGCATATCCGAACGTTCTGAACTTCGAAGGGGTCAAAGGCCTGGAGAACAGCCGCTGGATAGACCTTGTCGATGAGGTCCCCATAAATGACATTCCCCGGTACGATGTGACCTGTCCCTTCACCAGAATGCTCCTCGGCCCTATGGACTTCACTCCCGGAGCCATGGACCACGCCACCTGGGAGAAATATGTGGGGGATGAGTCGAATCCCCACGTAATAGGTACCCGTGCGCACCACATGGCGATGTTCGCCATCTATGAGGCCCCCCTCCAGATGCTGGCCGACAGCCCCACCAAGTTCATGAGGGAACAGGAGTGCACCGACTTCATCGCGAAAGTCCCGGTAACTTACGACAGGACAGCGGTTCTGGACGGACGCGTAGGCGAATATCTGATAATGGCCCGTGAAAAGGACGGAGTCTGGTATCTCGGAGCCTTGACTGACAGGGCATCCAGGGACATAGTCATAGATCTCTGTTTCCTGGGCGAAGGAGACTTCACGGCCGACATATTCGCCGACGGCATAAACGCCGACAGGTGCCAGGAAGACTATAAGCACACCTCGGTCCGGGTCACCTCCTCCGACAGACTGAAAGTCCACCTCGCCGAAGCAGGAGGATGGACCGCCAGAATAGAAAGGGAAAGGTAGTTCAGAAAAAGAAATCCCCTGCCGGCACAGCACTGCGGACAGGGGATTTTCTCATAAAAAGCCCTCTACAGATACCCCAGCAGTTCGTCGATTTCGGCATCGGTGGTGGCCCAGTCCGTAACGAAGCGCACCGGTGTGCGCTCCTCTCCCCTGGGACCCCAGAGTTCGAATGTGGCCACTTTCATCAGCTCATCTATCTTCCCGTTCGGGAGGACGAAGAACTGCTGGTTGGTGGGTGAATCCTTATAGAGTTCATACCCGGCGGCCACGAATCCCGCCTTCAGTCTCATCGCCTTGTCGATGGCGTTCCGGGATATCTTCAGATAGAGTCCGTCGGTGAACAGAGCCTCGAACTGGACTCCCTGGAGGCGACCCTTCGCCAGCAGGGCTCCGTGCTGCTTCACTGCAGAGAGGGAGTGTTTCCATCCGGAGGCATCCCTCACCACCACGGCCTCACCGAAGAGTGTCCCGCACTTGGTTCCCCCTATATAGAACACGTCACATATCCGGGCGATATCCCGAAGGGTCACGTCGCAGCCGTCGGAAGCGAGTCCGTATCCCAGACGTGCTCCGTCCAGATAGAGGGTCAGTTCGTATTTCCTGCACACTGCGGAGATCTCTTCCAGCTGGGAGAGGGTATAGAGGGTCCCCACCTCGGTAGGAAATGAGATATATACCATCCCCGGGGCGACCATATGCTCCCAGGTCTCGTCCTTATAGAATTCCTGCAGATACGATTCCAGTTCGCGTGGACAGATCCGTCCTTCGTGGGATGGAAGAGTCAGGACTTTGTGCCCGGTAAATTCCACAGCCCCGGCTTCGTGTACGTTGATGTGTCCCGTTTCGGCACATATGACTCCCTGGCGTCTCTCCAGAAACGAGTCTATTACAGTGGCATTGGTCTGTGTCCCTCCGACCAGGAATACCACTTTCCCGGTATTCTCCAGACCGCAGGCCTCCAGAATAAGTTTTTCAGCCTGAGCCGTGTATCCGTCGCAGCCGTAGCCGACTGTCTGTTCGAGATTCGTCCCGACGAGGCGGCGCAGCACTTCCGGGTGCGCCCCTCTCATATAATCACTGTCGAAATGAAGCATATATCAATTTAAGTTTCGCAAGTGCGAAACTTGAGTATGTTAGTGTATCCAAAGTGCAGTTCCCATAATAAGAGACATAAGAAACGTGCTGATGACCAGCAGCGGCAGCATCCCGTCCAGCGCCCTGTCCTCACGGGTCCATACCCCTCTCAGATGCAGGACGAACAGGGGAAGCGTGATGAAATAGAGCCAGTGCACCGCCGAAGGGGTCTCCAGCAGGGTGAACAGCCCCATCAGCACCCAGCCCGCGCAGATGAGGACGGTCTGATATCTCCTCGCATTCACGCCCCCCAGCTTCAGGGCCACGGTGACCCTGGTCGCAGCATCGGTCTTCATATCCCTGATATTGTTCACGTTCAGGACTCCCATACTGAAACACCCTATGGCACAGGCCGGAAGCAGCGACTCCGGCAGGAAGCATTCGTGCGCACAGATATAGCAGGAGCCTATGGTGCTGACCAGTCCGAAGAATATGAACACGTAGATGTCCCCCCTGCCCCTGTATCCGTAAGGATTCTTCCCGAGGGTGTATTTCATGGCAGCCACGATGGCACACAAGCCAAGACACACGAACAGGGCAGGTTCCAGCCCAGACAGCGTCCCGAATGAGAAATATATCATCGCCAGCCCGCAGACCGCACAAAGCGCCACCGTCACCTTGATGAGATTCTTCATCTGGGGTACGGTCATCTCCCCGTCCTGGATGGAATAATGCATCCCCAGCCGCTGCTCCGTATCCGTCCCGTGCAGCACGTCCCCCAGTTCGTTCGAGAGATTCGAGATAACCTGCAGGCAGATGGTGGTGAGGACCAGGAACACAGCCGTAAAGACATCGGTGCCTCCCTCCCGCAGAGCGATGCTGAGTCCCACATAAACTCCTGACAGAGAGAGAGGAAGAGTCCTCAACCTCATGGATCTGAGACAAGCCTTGAGAGTCATGATGATTTTTCTCCTATATACATCCGGCAAATCCCGCAGGTGAAAGCCCGATGCGACACGTTCGTAAATCCGCACCCCCGCATGGTCTCCATCCACCCCTCCTTCCCGGGGAACTTCAGCACCGAGGCCGGCAGATACCTGTAGGCGGACCGCTGCCCCGAGACTTTCCCGCCGACAAGCGGCAGCACCTTCAGGAAATAGAGTCCGTAAGCCCATCTGAGCACCGGCGAGGAGGGGACGGAAAGTTCCAGAATCACCAGTCTCCCGCCAGGAACAAGCACCCGCAGAATCTCTCCCAGCGCTTTCTCCCTATGCTCGAAGTTCCTGATGCCGAAAGCGACGGTGACCCGGTCGAACGTATCGGAGGGAAAGGGAATCTCTTCACTATTGCCCCTCAGGGGCAGTATCTTCTCCTCCATTCCGGCCTCCTTCACCTTCTCCCGCATCACGGAGAGCATCCCTTCGGAGAGGTCCAGACCGTGCACTATGGTCCCGGAATGGGCGGCGCCCGCTATCTGCAGACTGAAGTCTCCGGTCCCGCACGCCACGTCCAGAACGGTCTGCGGCACGGAGGCATCCACTATCTCCTTCAGCGCCCTCCTCCTCCACGTCCTGTCTATGTCGAGCGACAGGATATGGTTCAGGGCATCATAGTCGGGAGCGATGGAGTCGAACATCTCCTCTATATATTCAGTATCCGGACCTTTCATAATCGAACTGCAAAAATAACTATCTTTGTGTCCAACGCACAATTTTTATTATGAAACGCTCTCTCCTTCTGATCGCTCTTCTGAGCATTTTCACCGCTCCCGCCCCTGCGGCGGAGTGGAAGGCCCAGTTCATAACCCTGGAACACACACAGAGCCGCCCCGCCACCTGGGGCATCTGGCGGAAACAGGCGAATCTCACGTCGGTGCCCTCTTCCGTGACGGCCCGCATCGCCACCGACACCAAATACTGGCTCTGGATAAACGACAGGATGGTGGTGTTCGAGGGGGGACTGAAGAGAGGACCGAAACCGAACGCCACATACTATGACGAGATCGAAATAGCCCCCTACCTGTGCGAAGGTGAGAACACCATCGCCCTCCTCACCTGGCATTTCGGACTGAACGGGTTCAGCCACGTGAACAGCGGCTCGATGGGACTTGTCTTCCAGGCCGAAGGGGACGGAGTCCTCATCTGCTCCGACGCCTCCTGGAGAGGTGACGTCTATGAAGCATATTCCGAAACGGGACTTCCCCGCCCGAACTACCGCATCTCCGAAAGCAATATCCGCTTCGACGGGAGGATGGCCATGGAGGGCTGGTACCTCCGGGATTCCGGGGAAGAACTCTCCGAAGTGCTCCCGGTCGACCTGCCGAACTGCCCCCTCGGAGAACTTCTCCCCCGCCCCATCCCCCAGTGGAAGGACTGCGGATTCCGCGAATATGTCAGGACGGAGATGAAAGGCGACACCCTCGTCTGCCACCTCCCGTACAACTGCCAGTTCACCCCCTACGTGAAGCTCCGCAGCGACCGTCCGGGACAGGTTCTGGACATACGGACCGACGTGCACATGATAGGTGACTCATACACGGTACGATGTGAATACGTCACCCGCGAAGGAGTCCAGGAGTATGAAAACTACGGATGGATGAACGGCCATCAGGTATGGTACATAATTCCGGAAGGGGTGGAACTGCTGGATGTGAAATACCGTGAAACCGGTTACGGTGCCGACTTCACTGAACCGTTCCACTGCGACGATCCGTTCTTCGACGAACTCTGGAAACGCGCCCAGCGCACACTCTATATCACCATGAGGGACAATTATATGGACTGTCCGGACCGCGAGCGCGGCCAGTGGTGGGGGGATGCCGTGAATGAACTGGGCGAGACGTTCTACTCCCTCACCCCGCCGGCACAAAAGCTCGCCGAAAAAGGCCTCGATGAAGTTTTCAACTGGCAGAGAGCCGACGGAGTACTCTTCTCACCCTGCCCTGCGGGCAATTGGAACAAGGAACTCCCTTCGCAGATATTGGCTGCGGCGGGGTACTACGGACTTTATACCCAATGCTTCTACAGCGGGGATTTCTCAGTGGCGGACCGGCATTTCGACCGCCTGCACAGATATCTGCACGAAGTGTGGCAGAGAGACCCCGACGGACTCGTATATCTACGGCACGGAGATTGGTTCTGGGGAGACTGGGGAGACGATAAAGACCAGCTCCTGCTGCAGAACATCTGGTACTATCTCGCCCTGAAGGGAGAACGCCTCATAGCCCTGGAGACCGGACGCACACAGGCCGCCGAAGAGGACGCCGCGATGATGGAACAGTTCGAAAAGGCCTTCGAGAGAAGATTCTGGACGGGAACCTGCTACCGCTCACCCGATTACGAAGATGAGACGGATGACAGGGGCAATGCCCTCGCCGTGGTCTCGTCACTGGCCCCGAAGGACAAATACCCCCTGCTCACCAAGCTTCTGACCAAGGAGTACCACGCCAGTCCCTATATGGAGAAATACGTCCTGGAAGCCCTCTTCGAGATGAACGCCGCCTCAGAAGGGCTTGACCGCATAAAAAACAGGTACCGCCCCCTGATAGAGATAGAGGGGCTCACCACCCTTCCGGAGAACTGGAGGGACGCGACTCCCATCGACCCCGGAGTGCCGCTTGTAGATAA
>DCIQ01000190.1:22076-25265 GCA_002317435.1 Bacteroidales bacterium UBA1722
TTCTTCGGCACCTATAACCACGGATGGACCGGCGGGCCGCTGACCATCCTCAGCCAGAAGGTATGCGGAGTGGAGCCCACCTCCCCCGGATTCCGCACATTCAGAATACGTCCACAGTTGGGCTATCTGAAAGAAGCGTCCTGCACCGTGGAAAGCACGTCCGGCACCATCAGGGTATCGGTACATAAAACGAAAAAAGGACTCCGCATAACCGCTGAAGTCCCTGAAGGCACCACTGCCGAAATCGTATTCCCCTCCGGTCAGAGCCGGACCCTCGGAACCGGAAGCCACACCATTGAGGGCAGGTAGCCGCCCGTATTGCCGAAGGCAATATATATACGTGCTATTCCCGTAACCTCGAATCCACTATTATGGTGACCGGCCCGTCGTTTATCAGGGAGACCTGCATGTCGGCCCCGAACACTCCCCTGCCGACGACGCGGCCGAGTTCCGCCGAGACGCTCTCGCAATACGCCTCATACAGCGGGACGGCCGTTTCGTGCCCCGCCGCACGGATATAGGAAGGACGGTTCCCCTTCCGGGTGGATGCCGTCAGCGTGAACTGGGAGACGGCCAGCACCTGCCCGCCCACATCCAGCACGGAACGGTTCATCACCCCGTTCTCATCGTCGAAAATCCGCATATTCACCGTCTTGGAAGCCAGCCAGAGCATATCCTCGCGGGTATCCCCCTGCTCCACACCTACCAGAACCAGCAGCCCCCGCCCTATCTCGGACACACGGCTCCCCCCGATCTCCACCGAAGCGTTCTTCACGCGTTGAATCACCAATCTCATCTTCTACAGTTCCATTATGTAAACGTTGGTCTCCTTCCTCCTGAACCCAAGTTCCGGGTACAGCCGGTTGGCCGCTGTCCTGGAAGGATTCGAAGTGAGATGCAGCACTATGGGGGAATATTTCCGCGCTTCGCGCAATACACCCTCCATCAGAACCCGTCCCAGTCCGCGGCCCCGGCATCCGGACGACACCACCACGGCTTCGACCGTCCCGTCAGTCTCGAAAGGCTGATGAAAGATGCACAGGGAAGCACTTGCGACGATTCTGCCTCCGTCCCGAATCACGAACAGATGGCTGTCCGCATCGGAGAGCATCCTCTCCAGAGACTCCCTGCCGAGAATTATCTTCGGAGAGAGTTCATTCATCAGAACCTTCAGATCCGTGAAATCCTGTTCACTGCATATTTTCAGTTCTTCCAAATCCATATCATTCACTCATTTTTCTCTTCGCCACCTCCGAAGGGTTCAACAGATGGCTCCATCCCTGGCGGAGAAACATCATGGCCGGATTCTCCCATTCATATACGACTCTGTGCTTCCACCGGTTGGCTGTCCAGCGGCGCATACGGAAACAGAAACCCTCCACTTCTCCGTCCTTTCTGTCACCCCAGGGGAAGAATACGTCTTCCAGCATCTTCTTCTGGAGAGATTCCATCCTTTCGAATTCGGGGAATGCATCCTGCGGGAATCCGAGCACATCGATACACAATCCGTTCAAGGCACAGAAGAACTTCCGGCAGCCCGTCCTGCGGATCTCGGGGAGAATCCGCGGCCAGTCCACCTCTCCGGAATGGCCGACCATAAAGGTACCCCAGTCGAGGATATGTTTCAGGTTTATGCTCTCGGCGGCGAAATGCGCTCCGGCATGTTTCAGCAGGAAGAGCGCATTGAAATCGGCGGACGGAAGACAGATGATACCGTCTCCGACCGGAACTCTCCTCACCGACTCCGAAGCCATCTTCTTCAGCAGATTGTCCAGCACATCGTTTCCCTTATGTGCGTAACGGTTTATTATATCGTAATGATTTTCCACCATCTGCCCCCCGATGTGATATACGGAATGATGGTGATGCCCATAATTCAGTCTGACACCCCGGCCGGCTATTATCCCGTCAGCCTCTTTCCACTTTCCGAAATGATAGACATCCACATCCCCGGGAGGACGGTGGGCAGGCACGGGATAATCCAGACTCAGGCCGTATCCTTTCATAACCATCATATCCAATCCGGATTCACGGAAGAGCGAGGAGAGTCTGCCGATGAATTTCTGCTGCCCGGCGTACACATCCTCCACATACATCATATTCGAGAGCCATCTGAATTTGAGTTCGGACATCCGGGCATCATTCAGTGCACAGAATCCGTCCGGAAAGTCATCCATCCACTTCTGCAGTCCGTCGAACGCTATGGCGGTCACCCCCTGCTCATAAGCCATGTCGCTTATCTTCCGCCACACATCCCCGCAGTCCTCCCCGGCACGGGGCCCCAACACTTCTGGGGCATTCTTCTCTGTCCCCATGCCCATCCGCACCAGGGTCAGAAGTACCTGCACCCCGTCATCCTGCGACCCGTGCGATATTCTCATAACCTCTCTATCAATTCAATATATTTTCGTACCACTTTCTCCTTGGTATAGTCTTTCATAATCACATCAAGTCCCTTCCGTCCCATATCGTACAACCCGTCCGACGAACTGTCACGAAGAAAAGCAGCCAATGCCTCCACATCCCTGTCCACGATCTTGGCACAGCCCGTATCTTCAAGAAACCTGACGATAGGAGTGTCGGGACTGCTGCTGATCATCACGGGCTTGGCGCAAGCCATAATGGTATATATCTTGGAAGGAAAGCCCTGGTGCTCCATCTGCCGGCTCATAAAAATAAACTGCACATCAGAATATGCGAGGATTGAAGGCATCAATACCCTCGGCTGATATGGGAGGACATGTACCTTATCCAATTTCAGTTCAGCCACCTTCTCCTCCAGATATGGCTTCGTTACACCGTCACCGATGATAAAATACTCGACCGCATCGTCCCTGGTTCTGTCGGCCAGGGATATCAGCGTATCCCAATCCTGAGCATAACCGATATTACCTGCATAAACGACTTTCCTTGAAGCATTTTCAGGGAAAAGTGTCTTGTCCAGCATCCCTGTCGGTGCCGATGGGGCATATAGTTCCGTATCCACAAAGTTCGGAATTATATGCAGCTTGCTCCGATCTGCAAAACGGGGGGCGACAGTATCATAAAAGACTTTATCGATCGTCGTCACCGCATCTGATCTGTCGTACACTCTCTTCTCCATCCCCCGAAGAAAACGTGTGACAATGCTTGACTCATGGAGCCCCAGAATGTCAGGATATATCTCCTGTACATTATATACGACCTTAC
>DCIQ01000190.1:25354-34387 GCA_002317435.1 Bacteroidales bacterium UBA1722
GACAGAATCACATCGACATTTTTTATGCAGAGTGCCATGCAGAATGACACGATATGCCAGTACGCGAAACCTATCACTCTGAGAACAGTACTCTTGAATTTCTTCTGGGGGACATGGAATACTTTGATTCCATGGAAGGACGAGACCTTGCAGATGCCCGGGAATGCCCAATTCAGAGGCTGCTCCTCCAACTGTTCCCGCACCAGATTGAAATGAGGTGTCGCCGTGAGTACGGTAACATCCCAGCCCTCCCTTCGGAATGCCAATGCCACATCATTGAACAGATAGGCGGTGGAGACTCCGTCCGGAGAGAAAACAAGTGTATGAATCAGTATCTTCTTAGGCATCAATCAAACTTCTATAATACACTGCCATTGAAACTCCATTTGAATAACGGGCTGCAGGTGGCAAGATTATTCACACTATTTCTACATGCGCTTCCGCAAATTCCAGATCGTTCTGATCATCAATTTCGTACCACTTCAGTTCATCCAATTTCAGAACATTCATCGGAGTGACGTTCCGTGAGGTTAACAACAACTGAAACTCATACCCCAATCGGGGTTTCTCATCCAGAATCCTGCTATACTCAGAGATGACGGTTCTATAAAATACGTTACTGAGTTTATGTATACCGACCAGTTCTCCGGAAGGCTGAATGGCATTTCTGTCCGTTGAGCAATTGATAAGTTCGCACTTGTCGTTCATCTGGACGTAATACTGGTCTTGAAACTTGGTTACAGGTGTAATAAGCATTGCCGAATCGTACTTGCATTCAATCAGTGAAGTGATGGCCTTCTTCTCGTAAACCAAATCCGACTCCAAAAGCAGAAAATCATCATCCCCTATCGCTTCACGGCAGTTATATAAGGTGTACATACTGTTGGTCTCTGCATAGCGCGGGCTATATACACATTCTATTTGTGAATACTTATCCATCAAAGCATCATATAACTCCTTCTTCCAACCTGTACCTATGATGATTCGTCCGACTCCACAATCTATCAATGTGTCAATGCTACGAAGAATCATCGCTTTGTTCTTAAACTCCACAAATCCCTTGGGAATCAACTCGGTATACTTTCCAAACCGGGTTCCGAGACCCGCAGCCATAATTACTGCCGTCTTCATTTCTTGAGTATATTAAAAAAAACAGACTGAAATCAACATTTGTATATTCAATCGATAATAAAGTGCTTTCTCTGCTTAATGAAGAAAACAAGACCTATGAAACACCATACGGCAAACATCAGGTATGACTGCCAACAAAAATGCACACCACCAAGTCCTTCGATGGGTACAAGCTGAAGCTCGATGAAACAAAACGAGAGGATGACGCCAAAGAATGCCAGACACTTATAGCGGAAACGGCTGTCCCCGTCACGGTTCATGGTCACGATGGTCGATGCACAGGTAAAGAAGAAGCCTATCGACGCACCAATGGCGCTCATATCCACGAACCACCCAAGCGCTTCACGACCAAGTACAGGACCGGATAATGATATGATTATACAGAAAATCATCGCATTGACAGGGGTGCCATATTTTTCGTTGATTCTGCCGAAGATTTTTGGCACATATCCGTCACGGGCCATAGAATACAACAGGCGGCTGGAAGCCAAATAAAAACCCATAATACCCGAAAGGACAGCACAACTGACAGCAATTCCTATAAGTACCTTGCCGAATGTGCCAAGCATTGCTTCAGCCGCAATCAGAAGTATCCAATCACCCTCCATCACTCTGTCGGGCCAATTCGCCACGGCAAGACAAGCCACTGTATTATTGGCGATATAGACAAAGCATCCGAACAGAATGGCCACTCCCATGATGAGCATGACCTTGCTGTGCTTGAAATTGAACTCCTCCGCCGCCTGTGGTATAGTCTCAAAACCCACGTAAGCCCAAGGAGCTATGGCAAAAGTAGCCATAACAGAGGCCACGATACCTTGAGGTCCGACCTTGGCAAATGCATGGAGTCCATTACCGGACGCTCCGGCCGTCAATGCCGCCGATCTGTCGAATCCCCATCCCATCTGGACATTGTCCCATGAGACTGCTGAACTGAATATAGCTGCAACTGTAAGCGTAAAGACACATATAGCAAGCAAAGAGGCCAAAATCGTCTGAATGATACCTGCTTTCTTGACACCCACTATGTTTAACCAGCCAAACAATATCAAGATGACAGAAGCAAAAAGAACCTCCCCGCCATAGACATTGAATCCGGCGATGGTATAGTGAAAGCCCCACTTCAATATATCCAACTGTCCGTCAAGTCCATCAACAATAAGCCCGATGGCCGTTGAGTTCATAGGAACATTGGTAAGATATGCCGCCATAAGAAACCACCCGCAAAGGTATGCAGGAGAACGACCGAAACACTGTTTAGTGTAATTGAACTCTCCGCCGACCTTGGGACTTTTGGGAACCATGTAGGCGTATGCATAGGCGATGACAAACATGACCGCTGCACCGAGAATCATAGCGATGGCCGTTCCAAAAATACCTGAATTCGGAAGAAACTTTTTACCGGGATTGATAAATGCTCCCCATCCGATAATACACCCGAAAGCCAGAGCCCATACGTGAGTCGGGCTGAGTTGCTTTTTCATCTTTGAGGTCTCCAAGTTCATATAGCCAAATCTTTTCTGCGAATCATTTATTGTCGAACAATGACTTTGGAATGGTATACATAAATCTTAATGCAATATACCGCTTCCTGTCAAACCGAGCATTATATAACCGAAACTCAAAGCCACCAGAATAAATACCGTCCTTATGCTTAAACGCAACACCCGCATCGCCGTAATCTCCGTAAAACCGAAAGCCAGTAACGGAGCCGCCACAGCGAAATATTTAACATGACCGGCACAGACAAAAGCAAAAGCGATAATTATTAATGCACAGAACAAGACAGGAGAATAAACGAGGTCAGTAATTTTAATTTTACTTCTGACGAAGAGAATGTAATACAGCGCCAAAAGAAAAGCCGATTGCAGGCATGTCATAACATGATAGGTCCATAAGTAATCTTTTACAAGATTTGTCCATGGGAAATATCCAATGAGACCTTGAATGACTGTATAAAATATGTTCTTTGAACTTTCCGAATACTCATCGACATATGTGGTTATGTTCAAATCATCCATAACCGGCAATAAATCCCAATAGGATATTGCTATGACACTGACTACACAAACACCAAGCAGAGCCAAATAATATAAAAAGCCTTTGGAGGAAGACTTGAAAATGGACCAGATGCACAATATTATGGCTATCACTAAATATTGCATTCGTAAAGAATAGAACAGGAACGCGTATATCGGCAGGCACAACAAAGTTTTGAGCGGACTTTTTTGTGCACATACGAAAACATACAGGCCCATCAGAAAGATGGCTTCACCGACAATGTCTCTGTCATACACAAACAAGCATAAGAAGAACACAGGCTGAAAAAGAGCTGTGAAACATAGCATCTTAAGTCTTGACTGTCCGACAATATCCAATCTGTCAGCGATTAAGACAACAAGTATGGCGATCAACGACAAATGGAACCCATTCCACAAACATATATTTGTAACATTATCTCCAGCTGCGATGAAAGGTAGTGCCGAATATGAATACAAAAACTTGTATTGACGGAGATTCAAGCCAACGATGGTAGAAATCACATCATGGTGATTTCTGACAGCGTTGGCTATCGTAGTAATATTTTCATATGTCCAATTATGTTCAAGATGCGATGAAATATCATGAGACCGCCCGGCCAAATAATTGTCGAATACGAAATAGGAAGAAAAAAGGATATTGAACAATGTGGTAAGAGCCACTACTGCGATCAACATTTTTACCGCCCGTTTCCCTATGAGAACATTTAAATTGACAGCCCTGCAAACAAAATATACCCCCAGAGCCATAGCCGGAATACTTAAAATGGAAACACTGACAGATTGCGCGAACTCAGACACCAATTTCATCCCCAAAAGTAAGACAGCCTCTCCGAAGAACACAGATATCAATGCTCTAACCGGATTGATTGGATGTATGCTTTCTTCTCTCATATACCTAAATCTGTCGTTTAATCCTAACTAAGCGAAACCGGGTCAGCAACTCTTTTCCAATATGAACTTCTTCATTCTGGACCCGTTCTGCCCATCAAAATGCAATATCGCCTTGCTCAATCCATCGACTCTTTTAAGGGCCTTTTCATCGTGTCCCTGTTTTATCATATCAATAAACTTGACACACTCATCAAAAGATGCCGCATAATAATAACAGTCAGTCAACTCGGGACTAATCATCCATTCATCAATATCATAGCGTTTCAATCTGCAAATAGGTTTCCCGGTAGTCAAGGCCGAGCATGTTATGCTACAGTTAAGATCAACCATTATGGCATCACAGGTGTCATAGGCACGGCAGAAATCAAACGAATCATCCCATACGATATTGGCAGATTTTTCGCAAAACTCTTTCAGATGCAAGATATCATTCATATTCCAGAAATGTCCTCCCTGCAGCATTTCACGGATAAATTGAGGGTGAGGTCTGAAAATCAACGCGACATCAGTATGGTCCGAAAAATATCGAAGCATGTCCCCAAGATACAGATCGACGGTAAAACCATTTGTCGGATAAGACTCATTGATTCCATGGTCAGTAGCCCAAAGAAAAACTTTTTTATCCTTCAATTTCTTCCAAGAATCAGGGACCGGCCGCTCCTTTCCAAGTTCATTAAATATTTCATCGAATTGAGGATTACCCATTTCAATGAGTTTACCCTCCGGGACATATCCTTTCAATCCATTGAATAACAGTCTGTCGACAATATAATAATCCGGATCCAAATACTTGTAGGCGTTATACACATACTTCCAATGGATATCCCGATTCTTTTCGTTCATGACCGCATTTGGTATCGCGGCGAATACCCGCCCGATATAGTCGCGGCAGCCTGGAAAACTGATGGAATCATCCGCACTGCTATAATATGTTGCTATAAAAATATCAGGCATATCAATTCTAACGTCATAATGGTCCATATCAATATATCTGCAGTGGACATTCTCCATTATTTCCAGATATTTAGGCTCATTTGGAACTATTACGACCGTTTGGCAGGTCATATCTCTGACAAAGGCTTCATAAAGAGTATGAATATTGTTCCACGAATCACCTGCCGGATATAGTATTCGAACCTTTATCTTATCAGTGGCTTCAATTTCTTTCGAAGCGGCAGCAGATTGATCAGGGATTATCCGAGATAATGACATCCTATAATGAATCTGCCCCGCATATGTATTCATATTGTCACAGACTACAGTCCGGCAATAATCTAAAAATCCGATAATCTTACCTCCACAGACAGTAGAGAGGAATGTGAATAACAATTTCAAGAAATACTTCATCATTTACTGTTTTTTAATGATGACTCAGTGTCCGATTCTTTTCATAATCAGCATCAGTGTACTCTCTCTGAACCTGAACAATATCAGGGCGTAAATCAGCCCTGCAGCTGAAACTGCTGAAATCATCGTCCAGATAGGATCCATATGCACGAACAGCTTGAACACCGTAAACACCACAGCAACACCACTTCCTGCCAATATATATTTTATTGCAGCATCAGAGAATACATATTTCCAAGTATT
Organism: Bacteroidales bacterium UBA1722; assembly: GCA_002317435.1. Lineage (GTDB taxonomy): Bacteria > Bacteroidota > Bacteroidia > Bacteroidales > UBA932 > Minthomonas. Next base: position 31,009 of record DCIQ01000190.1, read on the forward strand.
TTCCAACGTAAGTTCCACTACCATCAACAACATATTGGAAATTACAGTGGCGATAGTGACACCGACAATCCCCATCGGTTTTATAAGGATTATATCAAGAATGATATTGAATGCAGATGCAGAAATCAATATATAGAACAATTTCCTTTCTTTGTTTCTTGCAATATATGTTCTCGTTCCACCCATTGTAATAGCCAAAGAACTTATAAGCGTAATAGAATATAGTTGCAATACGGGATATCCACCCAGATACCCTTCGCCTGCAAATAAAAGCAACAACTCTTTTGAGAAGAACAGGCAAGTGAGTACCGCAGGAACAGCAACAAGAAATAACGCATTGCTGGTTATGTTCATCAGAGAAGTCACTGAGCATTCCTCGTTGTTTCTAATCCGTATATACAACTGCGGAGTTATCACAGCGGCTATCGCTATCAGGAATTCTTCCAATGCGTGTGGAAGTATTACAGAAGCATTATACAGGCCGACGCCTTTATCTCCATCAACAGGAAGCAACCATTTGATTATAAGAACATCGGAACTTGAAAACAACTTACTGCCCAAAGTCATCAAACCCAAGAAGAAAACAGGGACAAAACATTCTTTAATCCCTGTAAAATCGAAATGCGGAATTACGATACACTCTTTTCTATATATCCCATATTGATTTAATGCTGTGATAATTATAGAAGTAGTAAACACCAAGATCGCAGCAAATATTATATAATCATCGGAGGAGCTTATCAGTACCAAACTCAATATCAAGTATAAAAACTTGGATATTATATCCCTCTTTGAAATCAGTTCAAACCTTTCAAGTGAAGTATACATCCAATCCATTTGGAAGCATCGCAGAACTATCATCAAGGAAAACACAAGAGAAAGGGCCCATTCTGCCTTTAGCCCGGGAACGAAAAGGAAACAAAGGAAATATAGCGCCACTGATGCAAATGTCATCAAACAGGAAACTGTAAATACTCTGTTCACCCTTTGGGTAAACTCTGTTATATTATTCCTCGCAACAGAACATTCACGCTGTGCATAATCTGAAACACCCAACAATGAAAGCAAGATGAAATATGAAGAAAAAACCTGGATATAAGCCACTTTCCCATACGATTCAGCACCAAGCACTCTCAAGACATGGGCATATACAATGAAGGGCACTATCATACCTATCGCTTTGGCAATACCGCTCCATACGCCATTTACAAATATTGATCTACCTGATATCATGGCAACTTACCCTATTTTCTTCATTCCGTTCCCGTAAATACGGATTGGGAGACGAATCACTGATCCTTTCTCCAAACCATCTTATTGACAATACCTACATAGGACTGAATTATCTTGACCACCTTTACGGAGACGTTCTCGTCCGTATAGTCGGGGACGGGAATGCCATCGTCATGGTGGCGATTCATCTCTATAGCGATGTCAACAGCTTGAAGAAGGCCCTTTTCATCGATGCCGGAGATAAAGAAGCATCCTTTGTCGAGAGCTTCGGGACGCTCTGTGGAAGTACGGATGCACACTGCCGGAAACTGGTGGCCGACACTGGTGAAGAAGCTGCTTTCTTCCGGCAAGGTACCAGAGTCTGATACTACAGCAAATGCGTTAATCTGCAAGCAATTGTAATCGTGGAATCCGAGAGGCTCATGTCGCATGACACGTGAATCCAACTTAAAGCCGCTGGTTTCAAGTCGTTTGCGTGAACGTGGATGGCAGCTGTAGAGAATGGGCATATCGTATTTGGCGGCCATAGCATTGATGGCATTGAAAAGACTGGTGAAGTTCTTTTCAGTATCTATGTTCTCCTCACGGTGTGCAGACAGAAGGATATAATGTCCTTTCTGCAGGTCAAGACGCCGGTGAATGTCACTGCTCTCTATCTCGGCCAAATTCTCGTGGAGAACTTCCGCCATAGGGCTGCCTGTGACATATGTACGCTCTTCAGGCAGACCGCATCCGGCCAGATATCTGCGGGCATTCTCGCTGTAGGCCATATTGACATCAGAGATGATATCCACGATGCGTCGATTGGTTTCTTCGGGCAGACATTCATCCTTGCAGCGGTTTCCTGCTTCCATGTGGAAAATAGGGATATGAAGACGTTTGGCTCCGATCACGCTGAGACAGGAGTTGGTATCACCGAGAACCAGAACTGCATCCGGCTTAACTTCGACCATCAACTTGTAGCTTTTGTCAATGATGTTGCCCATTGTAGCGCCCAAATCCTCACCTGCGACATCCAGATAGACATCCGGCATATCAAGTTTCAGATCTTTGAAGAAAACACCGCTCAAATTATAGTCATAGTTCTGGCCGGTGTGAACCAAAAGGCAATCAAAATATTGACGGCACTTTCTAATGACAGCCGCGAGACGAATGATTTCAGGCCTTGTGCCGACTATAATAAGAAGTTTGAGCTTTCCATTATGTTTGAATTCTGCCATAATTATTTTGCAAGATTTTCAATTCCTTTCAATTCGTTCTGTATGTACACGATGCCGGCTATCTTGTCCTTGGTCTCCTGAACATTGAGACGCTTGGTGTTATCGCTGTTGAACCCGGTCGTAATGACGCGTTTCACATCACCTTCGGTGAAGAACTTATCGTAATTAAGGGTGCGGTTGTCGGCGGGAACACGGTAAAAATCACCCATATCTTCGGCTTTCGCATACTCCTCACTCGTGAGTAACGTCTCATACATCTTCTCACCGTGACGTATCCCGATGATTTTAATGGCATCCTTCAATCCTTGAGCACCTTTACCTTTCAACACACCGCCTGCCTGTTCTGCAAAAAGTTCGCAGACAGCCTCTGCTTGAGTTCGAATGGTGCACGCAGGTGCCTTCTGTACGAGAATGTCTCCGTTCCGGCCATTTTCAAAGGCGAAGATAACGAGATCGACAGCCTCATCGAGAGACATGATGAAACGAGTCATCCCGGGTTCAGTGAGAGTGATAGGATGGCCATTGCGGATTTGATCAATCCAGAGGGGAATGACTGAGCCGCGAGAACACATTACGTTGCCGTAGCGGGTGCAGCAAATCTTGGTGTTGAGTGAGTCGCGGGACTTCGCGACAGCGATTTTCTCTTCCAAAGCCTTGCTGATACCCATAGCGTTGATGGGGTATGCCGCCTTGTCCGTAGAAAGGCAGATAACGCACTTTACGCCTTCATCTATCGCGGCATCAAGCACATTATCCGTTCCTATGACGTTTGTTCTTACAGCTTCCATAGGAAAGAACTCGCAGCTGGGAACCTGCTTGAGGGCTGCTGCGTGGAAAATATAATCAACGCCACGCATTGCCGTTTTCAAGGTTGATTTGCTGCGGACATCACCGATATAAAACTTGATTTTACCCGCGACCTCGGG
>DCIQ01000190.1:34404-58688 GCA_002317435.1 Bacteroidales bacterium UBA1722
TTGGCCTGATACTCATGACGCATATCGTCCTGTTTCTTCTCGTCGCGGGAGAAAATGCGGATTTCACCGATATCTGTCTTTAGAAAACGGTTCAGAACGGCATTACCGAATGATCCGGTACCGCCGGTAATCATCAATGTCTTTCCTGTAAAAAAACTCATATCGCAATTAATTTTGAATATCGTGCAGATGATCCGCATCTGCGCGACTATTATACGACTAACTTTATCAAATCGTCAACTCTATTCTCGACCAGACAGTTCTGTCGGATATTGTCATACTTGCCGTCCAACGCTTCGATAAGAACTTTTTCCAATTCATTTTCATCATTCGGAGAGAAACAGAGCAGATTTTCTATTGCTGAATGTGCATACGGCATATCAGACGCGATTATCCTACACCCGCATGCCAATGCTTCCACCAGTGGCAGCCCGAGTGTTTCGAGTACGGACGGAAATACCAGATATCTGGATTTCGCATATATATCCAGAGATTCTTCACGAGAAACTTGTCCGGAATTGATAATGGCATCCGCGGACATCTTGGCATTTATATCGTTAATCCGTTTCAGAATACCTTCATTTGCAGGTATTTCTGGGACAGTCAGGATAATGCTCAGTTTCCGCTTCGCACCTATCTTTTCAATTACGTTCAGCAGCATATCGTGGTTCTTATGCGGATAGGGAAACGAAACATAGCAGAAATCAACGTCTCTTTCCACCCCGACAGAAGGCTGGAAGACATAAAACGGAAGGACACGGGCATCAACTTTAAGTGATTTCGACAGCAATGTTTTCACATCTTCGCTCTGACAGGCCCAAATCCCTGCATTATTACGAAAGAGCAGATTTATCGTATGGAAAAACGACACCCGAATGAATCCCCTGTAACGCCTTTCTCTCAGCAGCCCCAGAATCTCAGGAAAGTTCAAGGCATAATAACGGTTCTGGAAATAGACTACCGAATTTCTGCATCTCCTCAACGGAGGAACCGAACAGAAGAACAATACGGACTCCCTCCTCTGTAAATAACGGATTACCGTGCTGAATAAAGAAGTATATCTGACATCGAAGAAATCGCCATAGACGGTGCGGATCTCATCGACAATCCCTTTTGAACCGCACCAGACCAGACAAGGCCTCCCGGTATCGTATAATCGTTTCAGAAGGTCGTACAACAGGACCTTACCTCCTCCGAATTTTATCTGGCTTGCTTCGATTATCATATATGACGAATGAAAAGATACACCTTACCGTGGAATCTGTCTGACCACCTTTCTTACATGACCGGAAAACATGACATAGAAAAAGCGCAGACATTGTTTAATGAGATAATGAAATGTTGACTTATTGGGAATGCAATAAATTTTCAAATAGAATTCAGAACTCGATATCATACTCCGTAAAGATTCATATTCATCATACCGCAAAACTCTATTGATGGAATACACCTTTTTGACATATCCAATGGTATCATTGAGACATTGAAGGGCACTTTTTTTTATAGATACATTACCGCCATGTTTACGAAGTTTCAACAATCTCTTGGAAGAAATAACCACATCCCCTACACTCAACATCTTACACCACAAATCATAATCTTCTGCCACCAGCATATTCTTATCGTATCCTCCGACCATTTGGAATACCGATTTGCGGAATATCGCGGCCGGATGCACGATTAGCGGCAGTCCAATAGATATCGATACCGCTTTACCTATCCCACGTGACAGAAATTTCGTATACCCTGTCTCCTTTCCTGATGCATCTATCAAGGAGCACTGCGATGAAATTATGACCGCTCCGTCCCGGATTAGCCGGACTTCCTCTTCGAATCGGTTCGGCTCGGCGATATCATCACCATCCATACGTGCTATCCATTCATATCTGGCAGTACTGATACCGAGATTCAATGAATCCACCAAACCAGTATTCGGTTTATCAATGACGATGATTCTGGCATCATCGAATGATCTGATAACCGCCAACGTATCATCCGTAGAACCATCGTTGACTATAATAAACTCAAAATAAGCATATGTCTGGTCAAGAATGCTTCGGACAGCTTGTCCTATATATTTTCCATCATTATATGTAGATAAGACGACTGAAAGATAGATGGGATTTTCCATATTACCATCGGATAGCTGCGTCTGCGTAACTTTATAAATATACTAAACCGGATCACTGTATGTGTCGGGATGACTGGGGTCGAAGACTTCGTTGCAGTATATTACAGTGACGAGATCCTCTGTTTCGCTCAGGTTAATGATCTCGTGAGTATGGCCGGGGAGCATAATTACCGACTGAATTCTATCTCCACTTACTTCATATTCAATGACTTCGCCTGTCCCCTCCCTGCGCATCCGGATGAGTCCATGACCTTTGACTACGATAAGCTGTTCCCATTTGGTATGATGCCAGTGCCGGCCCTTGGTGACACCGGGTTTGCTGATGTTGATGCTGACCTGACCGCACTTTGGAGTGTGCACCAGTTCGGTGAAGCTGCCACGCTGATCGACATTCATCTTCAGGTCGAAAACTGCCTTCTCCACAGGGAGGTAACTCAGATATGTGCTGTAGAGTTTTTTGGCGAAGCTGTTCTCCGGAATTTCCGGAATCATCAGAGTCACAGGCATCTGCTTGAATCCATTCAGCAGGTCTACAATATCACCGAGAGTAACCTTATGTGTTACGGGACAGTAACAGTACCTGCCGTCTTTTTGCGGCGACACATCCAACCCTTCGAATTCACAATGATGCTCCTGACCTTTCAGGCAATTGATCATTTCTGATACGAGATCGTCAATATACAACAATTCCAACTCAACTGAAGGATCGTTCACCCGAATCGGAAGGTCATTCGCCATGTTATTGCAAAAAGTGGCCACTGCGCTGTTGTAGTCGGGACGGCACCATTTGCCGAAGATATTCGGAAAGCGGAAAATCTTGACCGATGCTCCGGTTTCTTCCGAGTAGTCCAGAAACAGGTCTTCACCGGCTTTCTTGCTGCGGCCATATTCGCTATTGCCGAAGCGTCCCGTGAGGCTGGCCTGCTGGCTACTGCTGAGCATGACCGGACATTTGTTGCCGTATTTCTTAAGGGTATCCAGAAGGATGCTTGCGAAGCCGAAGTTTCCCTGCATGAATTCCTCCTGGTTCTGAGGACGATTGACTCCCGCCAGATTAAAAACGAAATCCGCGTTCTTACAGGCGGTTTCCAACTGCTCCGGTGTCGAGTCCATGTCGTATTCATAGATTTCATCTATAGCCAAATCGCCATAACAACGAACTTTTCCGTCCCTGATATTTTTAAGTTCAAGGCACAGATTCTTTCCTACGAATCCTTTTGCTCCTGTTATCAGTATCTTCATAATGTCATAATTCCATTTTATGAGCGGATGGTGCCTGTTCTATCTCGGGGACATCAGCATATCAATCAAGAGAAAGGGCTTTTATACTATACGGGAATCAAAACACACTTTTCCGGATATTCCATTATCTGTTGTCTATTCCAAAGTGACGGAGCGACAACTACTTTACCTTTGTTTCTATTCAAAAAAGCGCCCCACCAGCTGAAGGTGCTGTTGGCGATGATATTATGCTTGCATTGTGTCATAAGATACATATCCTTATAACATTCTGCACCCTTGTTATGCTCAATAATCCTATATGGTACATCAAATTGCTTCATAAATGAATAACACCACTCCGGATCGTCAGAAAAAACATAGAAAACGCAATTACTCGCTTTCTCCGACAATATTTCTATAGCTTTCCTGTAATATTCATCATTACAAACATTGGCAATGGGGATATTCAGATAGTCTCCTCTTCTTATGTGTATCGAGACTGATTCACCGGTACGCATCAAATCCGACAACCCCAAATTGTACGAATCAATATCTTTGAATTTCAACGATTGGACCATCTCATCCCTTATAGATCGAAAAAACATGCTGTTCATCCAGCAACCTTTGAAAAACAAAGCTTTAGACTTGTAGACATCCGGTGTATAGGTAAAGGGAATCTCAGTATACACTAAAGGCTGATGCGGAAATTTATTCACGAATCTGACAATCAGTTTTTCAAATATCCCAGGGTTATCCGTATCTCCTTTTATACCAAATGCCCTTTCCAGCATATAACCATTATGCATTTTATTGAACTCATATAAAACAGTATTGAGTCTTGCATTCAAATCCTCTTTTTTCAAAGAGCAGTAAAAAGCATACTGAAACAATTGGTTACCAATTCCACCGGATAACAACACATCGTGTCTCATAGTTATTTCTAATGATTCCCGATTCAAGTTCAGCACTTGCGAAACTTGAGTCCTTAGTTCAATAAACGTCGTCTTATTCGTTGAATCTTCCTGAAAATCAACATAGCATAATAGCCATAAGTAAATTTTACACTTCCATCATACCAAATACAAGTATTTCCCTTAATCAAGTCTTTCAGGGATAATTTTTTTATTATAGGCTTCGATGAATATTGTGTATCGTTTACGACAATACCTAAAAGAGCTTTCAAACACTGTCTGTCGGGATTAACACAAAAATCCGCAAGGTTTGCCAAAGAATAATTCAATAATTCCTTGGAATTATTTAAAATTTGAAGACTCAATGCCATTCTTGCATATTCCTCACAAATTTCAGTATGCAATTTCTGTAATTTCCCGGATTTCTCTGTCGGTATTTCCAATTCGTCAAATATTGGAACATAGGCAGTACCATCAAAACTATAATGAGATGTCCTTTTGTCTGCAGTTGCAGAAAAATATTGTTCGAAGATGAACGCCTTATTATCCAATCCTTTATAATTACGATTCCTCAAAATATAATCCCCGGAAAAAGAGGCATGATATTCATCGGGATGCAAAGAGTTCACTCTATCGCTTTGAACTTCCATATAATAACCATATACGGCGTTGTAATTAAAATCCTGCAGAATATTATTTATACATCGTTGAGTAAATCGCGAACCTCTTAAATCGACAATTGCATTTTTACCGCCACGTGACGCCAATCCTTCCTGCCTGAAATAGTTTATCAAATATTCGCGCTGCATTGTATGCCATTTCGTCAATTCCGTAAATGTGTCGTTGTCATTGACAATACATTCAGATATGGACGAAGCACATTCAGCCTTTTTATAAAATTCATCTGTAAATGACATTTGCAAACCATCAAGACGCTCCTTAATGGAAAGATACTGCCTGTCGGATATTATTTTCTCCAATGTTATGCCATTTACATCCTTCATGGAAGAAAAATATATGGATTTCCTTGAAGCATACAAGTAGTGTAAATTGATGTTGGGATATTGTGATTGAAGAATTCGGGCTATCTTAAAAAGAATATATCCATCGCGTGCAAGAAAAAATAAATCTGTAATACCTCTGGTCATGGCATGTCGTAAGATGCAACTGACGAACGACACATATATGGGAGCGATTAAATCTGTCGCAAATATGAGGTTTTCAGAAAATTCTCTTCCTTGTCTTATACTTTTAGAAATCCCGACAGCTATTTTGATGTTATCATTATCAAGACTCAAATCTTTCCCAAGCAGTTTTTTTTCATAATAGGTATAAGAGCTATTGATATGTCCGGCAGTTATCCCCAATTTCGAAGGTATTCTGACATCTGACTGTATATTATCACCTGAATGTTTCCACCGGGAATATTCAACATTCTCCATTTCTGACACGTATCTGTATAAAGAGCCCGTCCTTTTCGTCTTACGCAAATTACAGGAAACATAGACGGAATCTCCATTTTTATAAAATCCATGCACTTTGAGCTGATGCTCTATAAATTCTGAAGGAAGGTACATGTCAGAAATGAAGGCGACCTTTATTCCTTTCTTTCTCAGTGCATTTATATGGTCAAGTGTATCGTATATCGGATTAAGTACAGATTCTTCTATCTGAAGTTCGATCTTTTGTATTAAAACGTTCGGAATATCAGTCATACCGGAGAAATCGCACTGACTATATATTTCATCAAAAGTAATTTCTTCATACTTTGATAACTTTCTTGCCCGCAATTCTCCATCACACCTGATATGGCGAAAATCCAATATGTCAATATCGCTTGCTGTTTCACCCAGTATTCTTTTCGCTAAAAGATTAAAAACGTTTTCAGCTTCGCCGCATGTCCTCGACAAGCAAGTGTCAAATACATCAAACGAATATAGCATCGAATTATGCATATTTTCCATTTCACTGAATTCTACTACATATGGATGCGTATAAGTCAATCATCTTCCGGCATCTTCCCTTCCGCGAACAGTTCCCCGTCCACCATTTTCCTCATCCACTGCCAGAATCGGGTGTCCTCCCAGCGGGTCCTGCGGCCTACCGCACATAAGACACTGTAGAGTCCTCCGCCACTCTTCTCCTGATGCCGCAGCAGGGTATATATGCCAAATGTGTTCAGCAGGGAGAGGAATACGACTACATATAACTGCATAGTCACATCCGCACCGGACTTCCAGGCGATGAACCATCCGGCGACTACGAACGTATTCAGACACAGGAGCGAAAGTGTGGTTCCTATATGGGAGAAGCCCATATCTATGAAAAGGTGATGAAGATGGGTCTTATCCGGATGGAAAGGCGAATGTCCGGAAATGATTCTGGTGAACATCACCCTGACGGTATCGAAAATACATACCGAAAGTATCGCCAGAACCAGAGGTATGAGGCCTATACCATCATAGACATGAAGGCTGTCATAGCAGCGGGAATGTCCGTTCAGAATAGAGAAGACGAATACCGTTATCAAGGTGCCCGTCATCAAAGTTCCTCCGTCCCCGATGAACATCTTCGAAGTTCTTCCGAACACATTATGCAGGAAAAACGGCAGAAGCGCACCTGCACAGATGAGAGTCAGTATGCCCATGTATGGTATATAGGAGAGGTAGAATATCACTGAGAAACAGATGCACACCATTATGGCGTAGGCGGAAGAGTATCCGTCCACCCCGTCCATAAGGTTGATGGCATTTATGATACCGACTCCGGCTATAAGGGAAAGAGGTACCGAGATATATGCCGGAAGAGACCTGATGCCCCAAATACCCTCCAGAGAGTCAAGCGAATTATGGTTCAGCAGAATCAGCATCCCTACGGACAATACCTCGATGGAGAAGCGTATCCGTACGCTCAATTTCCGTTTGTCATCCAATACTCCTACCACCAGCAGGATACCTGTAGCCGACAGCATCCATACGACTTTTATGGTGAAGGTTATGGAGGATAAGAATATGCAGGCTATGAAGATGGCTGCATAAACTACCGGTCCGCCCAACACGGGGACAGGCTTTCTCTGGAGTTTCCTCGCATCGGGATTATCATAAATATTCCACACACGGGCCATTCTCAAGATCATAGGGTAGATCGCCGAGGCTATAATGAATGTAAGCAGAAACATAGCCGCTCCAAATCTCACCGAGTGAAATATAATATGCTGCATTCCGTAAATAAGAATAATTACAGTGAAAAATCTGTCTTGATTTTGATTACTGAGGAATCATTATATCATCATCACCCAGCGGGCGATATGGCCCTTCCTTACATTCCAGTATGACAGTACCGGACTCCACAGACTCCAGGCTGTGCCATCTCCCCTTTTCCACCACGACCGCCGGCACGTCCGAGCCGGGGGTGAGTTCCACGCTTTCCGTGAGACGCCCGGCATCATCGTAAAAATGCTGTATGCACCTTCCCCGGAGCACCACCACCACTTCGGACGCCGAGGGATGCCGGTGCACCGGTACCACAGTGTCCGGCTCCAGGGCATTCAGCATCTTCTGCGAAAGATCCTGCTCCGAATCCCGGAGGTCGTAATTAATCCTCCGGCGGGGCGACGTGCGGGCCCGGGAAGTCAGGGCATCCATAAGAGCATCATCTATTTTCATAACTGAAACGGTTTTTTCAATCCCTTCCGTAGATATCCCTCGTATATATCTTGTCGGAGACATCATCCAGACAGGCGTCATACCTGTTCGCGATGATGGCATCAGAGCCCTCCTTGAATTTCTTCAAGTCGTTCACCACCGGCGATCCGAAGAAAAGTTCCCCGTCCCGCAGGGAAGGTTCATAAATTATCACTTTAGCCCCCTTCGCCTTGAGGCGTTTCATCACTCCCTGGATGGAGCTCTGGCGGAAATTGTCAGAGTTGGTCTTCATCGTCAGCCTGTAAACTCCTATGGTCACGTTTTTCTCTACGGAGGGGTTCCAGACACTGCTCCCCACATAATACCCGGCCTTCCTGAGTATCTGGTCGGACACGAAGTCCTTACGGGTCCTGTTGCTGTCCACGATGGCGCTCATTATGGTCTGGGGGACATCGGCATAATTCGCCAGAAGCTGCTTGGTGTCTTTCGGGAGGCAATATCCGCCGTATCCGAACGAAGGGTTGTTGTAGTGATTGCCTATCCTGGGATCCAGTCCCACCCCTTCGATGATGGACCGGGTGTCAAGTCCCTTCATCTCGGCATATGTATCCAGTTCGTTGAAGAATGACACTCTCAGGGCCAGATACGTATTGGCGAAAAGTTTTACGGCCTCGGCCTCCTTCATACCCATAAACAGGGTCGGGATGTCCTCCCTGATGGCCCCTTCCTGCAGCAGGCGGGCGAATATATGGGCCTTTTCCTCTGCATCCGGATCTCCGTAGAGAGTTATGGCTTCATTTTCAGCAGAACAGCCGGCATCCTCCCCTGTGATAATCTTCGGATAGCCGACTATGATTCGCGACGGATAGAGGTTATCGTAGAGGGCCTTGCTCTCCCTGAGGAATTCCGGCGAGAAGAGCAGGTTGAACTTATGTCCTTTCAGTTCCGGCCGCGTGCGGAAAGCATCGGAGTACTTTACGAACAAACTTCTGGTATAGCCTACGGGGATGGTGCTCTTTATGACTATGACCGCATCGGGATTCGCTCCCAGCACCATATCCAGTACCTCTTCCACGTGAGTCGTGTCGAAATAGTTTCTGATGGGGTCATAATTCGTGGGGGCGGCGATGATCACGAAATCAGCGTCGCGATATGCCGATTCTCCGTCCAGGGTGGCCGTAAGGAGGAGTTCCTTCTCCCTGAAATATCGTTCGATATACTCGTCCCGGATGGGACTTTTCCCGGCATTTATCAGCTCCACCTTTTCCTTCACCACATCCACCGCAGTGACCTGATGGTGCTGTGAAAGCAGAGTGGCCATAGACAGACCCACGTAACCGGTCCCGGCCACGGCTATCCGGATATCTTCAAATTTTCTCATATTTCTTACGAAAACACATAATCCCCGCTCCTCGATTAGTATTTAAAATGCTGATTCCCAATAAAATACAGCAAACAAACAATAAATAATCGAGATAATGGCAGCCCGAAAGCTCATTAAACTGCTAATTTAGTGATTTTTATCCTAAAGTCCACAAAAAAAATAGCAGGTCGGCAGGTATTGCAAATACCTGCCGGCTTACTATGCCATCATTAACGGAAAGATGCTCTATTCCGTAAGGGCCTTGTATCTGGCCGAATTCACCAGATAGGATATGCGGGCATCCGTAAGATCGTTTTCTGCCTGCAGCAGAAGGCTCTGGGCCTGCAGGACATCCGTTATCCCGATGAGTCCGGCATCATAATTCACCCGGGCCAGCCTGAAATTCTCCCTGGCGGAAGCCACGGATGAATTCTGTCTGACCATCAGAGCCGCCGCTTCATTTATGCTGTCATAGACCTGCTGCTCCTGAAGAGTCATCTTCTGTTCCAGATCCCTCCTGTCCGCCATCGCTATGGACATATCGGCATTACTCTGTTTCATCCTGGCGGAAGTCTTCCACCAGTCGGTAATCGGTATTTTCAGCGTGACACCCAGAAATCCGTTGTAACGGTTGTTCCAGTCCGTCGTTTCATTCAGATGGATTCCGCTGCTGTGATACGGCATCGAGGAGTATCCTATGTACATATAGGATGCGCCGAGAGCGACTTGGGGAAGAGCGTCGGACAGTGCTATTTTCTTCTGCAGACGTGCGGACTCCACCTTCAGCGACAGGAGTTCCGATTCGGGGCGCACTCCGTCTCCTCCCTCCGGAGGCAGTGTCACCTCCATCGCCTCCTGTGGTCCGACAAGCACACCCAGACTGTCAGCCTCCACCCCCATCATCTGTGCCAGAGCCCTTCTGGCCAGAGAGATTCCGTTAGTCAGGCGGAGGGACCGGTCCGCCAGTTCATTCTGCCGCAGCTCTACCGAGAGGAGATCGTTTTTCAGCGCCACCCCGGCCTTCACGGCAGCATCCGCCACCACGGAGACGGTATCCAGCAGGTATTGCACGGAGTGCAATGTCTCCAGCTTCTCCTCCAGCGAGACTATCAGGTAATAGGCCTCCCGCACCTCCAGCACCAGGTCCCTTTCGGTGATTTTCTGCCGGAGCTCCGCCGCCTCCACTCCCACCCGGGCAAGTCGGTTGGAGTTCACTATTTTCCCGCCGGCATAGATCGGCTGTACGGCCACCGCCGCCGCGATGCTCCCCTGTTTGAACATGGATATGCCTGTCGGCAATCCCAGAGCGGTCCCGTACTGCATCCAGAGGTTCTTTACAGTCTCCCTCAGGGCATCGTTCGGGATATCCCCCATGCCGTATTCCACCAGTGGCGAGGAAGCCATATAGCCCCCGCCGACGATGTTTATCTTCGGGAAGAAATATGTCAGGGCCTCTTCTTTTACAGCCTTGGCTTTCATCACTTCCGCATCCGCCTTCCGGCCGGAAGCGTTGTTCTTCAATGCGAGGTCCACCGCATTTTCCAGAGATGTGACTCTCCCCGCGGGAGAGTCCGCCGTCCGGGCGGAAATCTCCGGGAGAGAACATCCGATACCGAACAGAACGAGACCGAAAAAGAGTTTTATATCAAATCTATTTTTCATAAACTTTCCAATATGCTACCGGCAGAGCGGTTACTACGAGAGGGAGGGTAAATATGGTTCCGAAACAGATGACCACGCCCATCGGCATCCAAAGTCCGGTTCCGGCCGTAATCATGGGGATGACTCCGAGGGCTGTGGTGGCCGAAGTCAGGAATATGGGACGCATCCTGCGCAGACCGGCTTCATAAGCGGCGTCCCTGGCGCTCAGATGTGCCCTGCCGAAATGGAGCTCTTCGGCGTATTCATACATCATTATGGCATTTCTCACGACTACACCGATAAGGGAGATGATGCCCAGCACGGCCGTGATGGAGACGTCCAGGTCGAAAATCCGAAGTCCGAGGAAAGAGCCGAACACGCACAATGCGCTGGAGGAAATGGTCAGCAGGGACACCGACATCTTCCTGTAATGATAGAGCAACACCATAAACATGACCAGAAGGGCGCATACGACGGTCAGGATTATCTGGGGTATGAGTTCCTCGTTGACTCCAGTGAGTCCACCCATCGAAACCGTCACCCCCTCCGGTACCGGATTGTCCGCCACCCACCGGTCTATCATGTCCTGAACCGCGGGCTGGGACGTACGGCCCCGAAGGTCACAGAAGAGAGTCACCGTGGGGATATTGTTCCTGTGCCCTATGGTGGAGTGGTGCCATTCACGGGAGACGGAGGCCACCTGGTGCAGAGGCACCCACTGTCCCGGGAATGCCGTGGGTATCAGCATATCGCTCAGCCGGTCGATATCGAGGGTATCCATTCCTTCCCTATAGAGTTTCACAGGGACTCCGTAATCATCCTCCCATACCGTGGCGACTTTCCTTCCCTCCATGGAGGAGGCCAGGAATGCGGAGAGAACGGACTGGGTGACTCCGAGCCGCTCAGCCTCGACCTCCTTGAGATCGATGCGGACATCGGAAACGCTCTGGTCGTAATCGGAATGGATATACAGCAGTTCGGGGACAGAATGGAGATATTCCTTCAGCCGTTCCATATATGCGGCATCGGCATCCAGATCATCACCCGATATATAAACTTCCACAGGTGCCTTCACAGCCTGATAATCCATCTGTTTATAGCGTATGGAGGCATTCGTGAAGAGATGCTCCCCTTCCGTCTGGAAGTGTTCTGTCACCTCACGGGTCGCCTTGACCGAAACGGTATTCACTATGAACTGAGCGTATGAAGGTTTGGCGATCTGCGGCTCGTACGTGCAGTGGAACCTCGGTGAAGACATCCCCACGAACGAAGTTATGCTCTTCACCCTCGGGTCCGCACACATCATCCGCGCGAGAGAATCGGCCACCAGAGCAGTCTCGTCCACAGAAGAGCCGTCACTGAGATGAATCTCCACGGCGAAACATTCCCTGTCGGCCTTCGGCATCAGCTGCAGATTCTCCCGGGTAAATATAAACACTCCAAGAGCCATCAGCGCAGCAGTGAAAAGCAAGGTCAGATACGGCCTCTCGAAGCACTTCCCAAGCAACTTTTCATACCCGCGCTCCAGGACTGTGAAAAACCGGCTCTGGGCCCTGGAAAAGAAATTATGCTTTACATATTTGGTAGGGACGATGAATCTCACGCACAGATGGGGCGTGTACCATACGGCATATATAAGACTGACTGTCAGTGACATCATTATCATCCACGGGAAATACTCCACGAACTCTCCGATAGGTCCGTCGATGGTCGCCAGAGTAGGGAAAAACATTCCCGAGATGGAAAAAGTGGCCACCACCATGGGAAGGAAGAGTTCTTTTGTGGATACCGACGCCGAATTCCAGCTGGAATACCCCTGTTCGAGACGGTTCGAAAAACCATCTATCACGATGATGGAATTATCCACCAGCATCCCCAGAACCACGATAAGTGCAGCCAACGTAACCGTATGAAGCTGGATGCCCACGACATACATCAGACCCCAGGTAATGGCGATGCAGATGGGCACTCCGCTGCCGGCCACCAGTGCCGTACGCATCGGAAACAGCAGGAGCATCACCAGAATCACGATGATTATACTGGTGGCGATATCCCCCAGAAAACCGGTCACCGAATCATCCACCACCTTGGGCTGGTCGGTGATGCGGTGGAACTTCACGTCGGAAGGGATCGATGAACGCACCTCGTCCAGCACGGTCTCGATGGAATTGCCGAAGGCCACTATATTCTTATCGTCCACCATCTGCATTTCCACCAGGACACAGGACGCTTTCTCCGGTTCGTAATAGTCGATAAACTTCTCAGGATGGGGGTAGCGTCTCTCTATCTCCGCCACATCCTTCAGGCGGATGACACCTCCGGAAACGGGATCGGAGGAGATAATCTGCTCCCCTATCTCATATTCCGTCTGATACGGAGAACATACGTGCACCAGTTCCCCTCCCGACGCATCCGGCATCTTCCCGGTCACGCTGCGGAATCCCTGGGCAGCCAGAGCGGCAGTGATGACGGTCTGATCTATATGATAGGTACTCAACCGGTCGGCATCGAGGGTGACGGCTATTTCTTCCTTCTGCGCCCCCAGCACCTTTATGGTACCCATCTCCGGAATGGTACGCAGACGGGCACACAGGTCATTCGCATAATTTTCAAGCTCCCTCGGAGTGCGCTCCTTCGATTCCACCGCCAGCAGCATGGACGACGTGCTTCCGAAGTCATCCACCACTACCGTCTCCAGGACACCCTGGGGAAGCGTGGTCTTCTTCAGCAGGTCCAGACCGTTGCGGATTCTGGTCCACACCGCATCGTCATCATCCACGGAGGTGCGGAGTTCCACATATATATACACCATCCCGTCATCAGTAACGGAATAGGTCTTGTCCTTCACCAGCTCCTGAAACGTCAGGAGATACTTCTCCAGAGGTCCCGTCACCTGCGCCTCCACCTCCTGCGCCGTCGCTCCGGGATAAATCGCGGCCACGACACCCTGACGGATGGTAAAAGGAGGAAACTCATCCTTGTTCATCCTCGGAAGGGACCAGATGCCGAACGCCGTAAGGCAGAGAAGCAGAAAAAGCACTATATTGTGCGACACCATAGCCGTGCGGATATGGTCGCGTCCTGTCAGTTTGTTCATAATGCGAAAGTTACCGGACAGCCGTTGTAAAGTTTCTGATACCCTGAGGTTATTATGACATCACCCTCACCGATGCCCCCGGTCACTGTCACACCACCCGGAACATACTCTCCGGTGGTGATCTCCTGCCTGAAGGACTTGCCGTCGCGGACGAGCCAGACCGTCTTCCCCTGCTGCCATATCTGGATGCAGTCCGAGGGGATTATGACTCCGGATCTGGCGTCATGACCGAACACCACGCGGCACACCATCCCGGGGAGAAGCCCCGCGGGCTTGTCATCTATGCTGACGGTCACTTCATAGGAATGGGAGAGACGTCCCTGTATCAGGGAACAGTTGGTCACACTCCCAGAGAATGTGACTCCCGGCATTACGTTCGGGGATATCACGGCCTTCTCCCCGACCTTAACGGATCTGATGTCCGACTCGGGTACACTTACCGCGACATTCATCTCATCCATCCCCAGAAGAGTCATTGCCGGCTGTGCCGGCAGAAGATTCTGCCCCACACGGGCATCTATACTGCCGATGCTTCCGCTGCGGGGGGCTCGGAGAGAACAGTCATCCACCTGCTTGCGCAGGGTCTCCACGGTATTGCGGGCCTGTTCCAGTTTAGTCCGGACTTCCACCATCTTCACTTCGGTGGCTCCGCCGGCGGCATACACCTGCGATATCCTGTCATATCCGTCCTCCGCCTGAAGCAGTGCAGCTTCAGACGCAGCGAGCATGTTACGGGCCCGGGAAGCATCCACCGTACACAGCAGATCCCCTGCCCTTACCTTCTGGGACTCCTTCACGCAAATGGTTTTCACGGTGCCTCCGGAGACGAAGCTCAGGGGGACACTGGTAAATTCCTCCACCAGTCCTATGAAGGAAAGGGTCGCCGCGGAAGAAGTCGTATCCGCCCGTATCGTCTTCACCGGGACAGGTTTGAGTTCATAATGCACCGTATTCCGTGATCGGCCGCAAGACGACGTCACGCCTTGAATCACACATAGCGCAGCCAACAGATACGTAAATCTTTTCATATACTTGGTTCTGTTCATTTAAGAAGTTTATCTTTTCCAATCATCATAAGTCGGGTGCAAATTTGACATCATAGCGCACTGCTGTCAAGTTCCATATTTCCTTTATTTCGGTATTTTTCCCCACAAACGGAAATATGGACCGCATAAAAAGAAATATAAACACTTTCATCTGTCCGGAAAATATCGCTTCTTTGTGAAAAAACATACCCGCCATGCTGAAAGTATTCTCGGATTTGATTCTCTCCGATTCGATAGACGACCTGAACGCCGAACCGGAGCACCTGCAGGGATATCTGCTGCTCTTTTTCTGTAACAAAGGGACTATTCAGGTCTCCATAAACGACAAACCGTGGAAAGTTTCCGAAGGCGACCTCCTGGTATGCATGCCCCAATCCCTGATAGGACATTATATGCGTACTCCCGATCTGGAAGGAATGGCCCTTCTGGCCGGAGAACATCTCTTCGACGACATGCTCTCCGGATGCATCATGATAGAACCGAACTGGTGGGAAAAACAGAAATATGTCCTGAATCATCCCGTATTCCATCTGGGAGAGTATCATCAGAGACTTCTGAGGGCTTATGCCAACCTCCTGCTGACATATATGGATGACATAGAAACGGAATACAGGCAGCGCATCCTCCGGAACACTTCCCAGTCCGCGGCCTATGAAATCCTTCACGGACTGGACACGCTCCTGTCGGCAGAAGATGACTCCGGCATGTCACAGGAGAAGGAAATAAGCCAGAAAGACCTGATATTCAAAAAATTCATGGCGATGCTCAATGCTCCCGAGAACACCGAGAGAGAGGTCCGCACCTATGCCGACAAATTACTTCTTACACCCAAATACCTGAGCGCGGTATGCAAGGAGAAAAGCGGCTCGAACGCTTCGGAACTGATAACCGAGGTCACCGTCGGACACATACGGCACTATCTCCAGCATACGGATCTGAGCGTCAAGGAGATCGCATATAAGATGGACTTTCCGGACGTAAGTTTCTTCTGCAAATACACCAAGAAACACCTCGGTGCGGCCCCGCTGGAGTTCAGACGGATGAAATGACGGCGGTTCAGTCCCTGTTCTCGTTATAGATATCCAGCAGTTCCACTTCGAAGATGAGAAGTTTGTCGCCCGGGATGGGACCGGCGCCATTATGTCCGTATCCTATCTTGCTGGGGACGAACAGGGTTATCTTTCCTCCTGCACCTATCAGCGTCAGCCCCTCCGCCATCCCGGGAATGATACCGTTCATACAGAACACTGCCGGAGAATCGGTGGAGGAGTCGAATACGGTTCCGTCCGTAAACTTCCCTACATACTTCACATATACTTCATCTTCCATAGTGGGTTTCCTCCCCTTTCCTTTCGAAGAAATGATATATTGAAGTCCGGATGAGGATGACTTGACACCGGGAGCAGACTTGTTCGACTTGAGGAATTCGCGTTCTTCCCTGGCATTTTCAGATATATCCTGCGAAGATGCACTCCATACTCCACAGTATAGAGACATAAAAAGAAACAGTATAAGTTTTTTCATGCTATCAAAATTTTTTGAGGATGAAATCTCTTATTTGACATCTCCGCATACACTCTTGAAATATCTGACAGTAAGAGGTATACAGATAAGAAATGTAAGCACGTCCGAAGCGGCCTGTGAGGCTTCCACTCCTGCCAGACCGAAGAAATGGGGAAGTATGAGTATCATCGGAATGAAGCAGATGCCGTTCCGGCAGGAAGCGAGCATATTAGCTGAAAGGGCCCGTCCGCTGGTCTGAAGCATCATATTGGATATCATTACGAACAGGGCCAGCGGGTATGTGACTATCTGCCATCTGAATGCGGCGGAACCTATCTCCACCACCGCAGAATCGTGTCTGAGGATATCTATGACGGACGCGGAGAATACAAAGCATACGATACAGACAGGTATCAGGAATATCAGACCCGCCTTGATGCAGAACCGGAATCCGGAACGTACTCGTCCGAAAAGCCCGGCACCGTAATTGAAGCCGCACAGCGGCTGGAATCCCTGTCCCAGACCGATTATTATGGAGAATATGACGAATGATATCCGGGTGACTATGGACATGCCGGCTATGGCGGCGTCACCGTACGTTCCGGCCGCCACATTCATCATCAATGTGGTGATACTGGCCAGGGCCTGTCTGGTCAGCGAAGGCGTCCCCCCTTTAAGTATTTCTGAAAACATTCCTCCGGACAGGGAGAAGTTACGGAATTTCAGAAGGAGATTTCCCCCGTGCCGTGTCATCAGCAGGAGCACGATGAAACTGCACACCTGCCCTATGACCGTTCCTATGGCCGCACCCCTGATACCCATCCCCAGGGAGAAGGCGAAGACAGGAACCAGAACCACATTCAGGACTGCACCCGATACTATGCCGAACATCCCGTAAAAAGCGTTTCCCTGATAGCGTATCTGATTGTTCAGAGTCATCGACGCAGTGAGGAAGGGCGCTCCCAGAAGGATAATCCTCAGGAAATCGATGGTGTACGGAAGGATGGTGGAGGTAGAGCCCAGAGCGATGGAAAGAGGCTTCAGAAACAGGAGACCAGACACGGTAATCAGCACCCCGAACAGGAAAGAGCTGAAAAAACCGGTGGCGGCCATTCTGGAGGCGCTGCCTGTCTCCCTGGCCCCCAGAGTTCTGGAGATATAGGTGCCCGAACCCTGCCCGAAGAAGAAGCCGCATGCCTGGATTATGGACATCACGGGGAATACTATCCCCACCGCCGCCGTAGCCTGGGTGCTTATCAGTCCCACATAGAAAGTATCCACTATGTTGTACAGACTGGTGACCAGCATACTGATGACGGTCGGCACCGACATCCTCAGTATGACGTTCCCTACGGGAGCGGTGGTAAGATATGTATAATTGTCCCTTATGGTAAGGTGCAGATTACTTGGTTCCGAATATTCTGTCTCCCGCGTCTCCGAGACCGGGCACGATGTAGGCGTTTTCGTTCAGCCTCTGGTCTATGGCAGCCACATAGATATCCACGTCGGGATGTTCGCGGCGCACTTTCTCCAGTCCTTCGGGAGCGGCCACGAGACACATCAGACGGATGTTCCTGCATCCGCGCTCCTTCAGCATGGCCAATGCATCACAGGAACTGCCTCCGGTGGCGAGCATAGGGTCGGTGAGGATTACAAGTCTTTCGGATATCCCTTCGGGAAGTTTGCAGTAATATACGACGGGTTTATGGGTCTCTTCGTTACGATACAGGCCGATATGCCCCACTTTCGCTACCGGGAGAAGTGTCTGGAGACCTTCCACCATACCCATACCCGCACGGAGGATGGGAACTATGGCACATTTGCGGCCCGAGACTTTCTTGGCAGTCATCTTGCAGATGGGGGTCTCTATTTCCTTGTCTTCGAGGGGAAGGTCCTTGGTGATTTCATATCCGATGAAGATGGATATTTCTTTAAGCAGTTCACGGAAATCCTTGGATCTGGTTTCCTTATCTCTCATAATGCTCAGCTTATGCTGAACGAGAGGATGGTTGATAAGATGTATTTCACTCATAGATGTATATGATTAATGTAGTTTCGTTTCACGCGGTCTGTTCAGTAACAGGAATACTATAAAGACGGCAAGTGCCGTTAAGATGCCTGTGGCATAACTCAAGACAGGGTCGAGGAACAGACCGCCGACCTTGTGGGGAGCTATCATCAGATATGACACACAGACGAATGTCAGGAAGGTGGCGGGAACAGACATATAAAGATGGTCCTTCCCGTTCCGGGACAGATACGCGGCGGACGCCCACAGGACTATGGCGGCCAATATCTGATTGGAGATGCCGACGAACTGCCAAATGGTGGAGAAATCCAACATACATATCAGGTATGCCGCCACGAATACGGGCAGAGCCACCAGAATCCTGTTGAAAATGGATTTCTGCGGATATCGGAGCGCATCCGCTATGGTAAGCCTGAGACTGCGGAATGCCGTATCTCCGGAGGTAATCGGGCATACCACCACTCCGAGAACGGCGATTACGGCCCCTACCCGTCCCAGCCACGAAGAACAGATACCGTTTACGAGAATGGCGGGAGTCATCCCTTCGGCAGCTGCGGCATTCAGTCCCTCGGGTCCTCCGCAGTATGCCATGGCGGCCGTGGCCCATATCATCGCCACGATACCTTCACTTATCATCGCCCCGTAGAATATCGGTCTTCCATACTTCTCGTTACCCATACATCTGGCCATCAGAGGGGCCTGGGTCGCATGGAATCCGGAGATGGCTCCGCAGGAGATGACCACGAAGAGCATCGGTACCAGAATGTTCGAATCGGGAGCCGAATGGAAGTTCCGGAAGGAGTCGGCAGTCAGTTCGGTAAGGTGTATATCCCCCCTTACTGCATTCACCACCAGCATCACGGCCACCATAACCGCCATGAACAGCAGCAGGAATCCGAACACGGGATAAATCTTGCCGATAATCTTGTCGATGGGCACCAGCGTGGCCAGAATATAGTATGCGAAGATGATATACAGCCACCACATCTTTCCCAGTCCGGTCAGGCTCTGAAGGAGATCCGCAGGTCCCGTAACGAACGAAGAGCCCACCGCGATGAGCAGCAGTCCTGAGAAAAAGACCATAAAGACCTTCACGAACTTCCCGAGATATTTTCCTATCATGTCCGGCACGCTCATCCCGTCGTTCCGGATGGAGAGCATTCCGGAGAAGAAATCGTGGGCGGCCCCCATGAACACACATCCCAGCACTATCCACAGGTACGCCATGGGACCGTATGCGGCGCCGAGGATGGCTCCGAAGATAGGCCCCAGCCCGGCTATGTTGAGAAATTGGATGACGAATATCTTCCAGGGCTTCAGCACCTGATAGTCCACGCCGTCACCGAGTCTGACGGCAGGTGTGGGTCTTCCCGGATCCACGCCGAAACGTTTCTCAAGCACCCTGCCGTATATCACGTATCCGGCGACAAGAAACGCTATGCAACAAATAAAGGTAACCATATCAAATTATTACATACTTTCACGGGCCATCTTCACCAGATACTGCCCGTATTGATTCTTGGTCATAGGTCCGGCTATCCGGACAAGTTCTTCGGGCGTTATCCACCCGTTTTCGAGGGCGATGGCCTCCAGGCACGCCACCTTCAGACCGGTCCTCTTCTCGATAACCTCTATGAAAGTGGATGCCTCCGAGAGGGACTCGTGGGTCCCGGTATCCAGCCAGACGAAACCTCGTCCGAGGGTATTCACCTTCAGCCGTCCGCCCTCCAGGTAACGCTGATTCAGAGTCGTAATCTCCAATTCTCCTCTTGCCGAAGGCTTGATCCGCAAAGCGTAATCCACCACATCGTTGGGATAGAAATAGAGTCCCACCACGGCATAGTCCGATTTCGGGGACGCCGGTTTCTCCTCGATGGAGACGGCATTGCCGAAGGCATCGAACTCCACCACCCCGTAACGCTCGGGATCGCTCACCTTATATCCGAAGACGGTGGCCTTCCCGTCCTCCTGTGCCGTTCTCAGCGCTTCGCGCAATATGGAAGGGAACCGGCTGCCGTAGAAGATATTGTCCCCCAGGACCATGCAGACCGCATCATCTCCGATGAAATCCCTCCCGATGATGAAGGCTTGCGCCAATCCGTCCGGGCTGGGCTGCTCGGCATATTCGAAATGCACCCCGTAATCGGAACCGTCCCCCAGCAGGCGCCTGAAGCCGGGCAGGTCGAACGGTGTGGATATTATGAGTATCTCCCTTATCCCGGCCAGCATAAGGACGGAAATGGGATAATATATCATGGGTTTGTCGTAAATGGGGAGCATCTGCTTGCTGACCCCCTTGGTGATGGGATACAGACGCGTCCCGGACCCGCCTGCCAGCACTATACCTTTCATCTTCCGCCGTACATTTTTTCGTAATAGTTCATATAATCTCCGGAGGTGACGTTATCCAGCCACTCCTGATGGTCAAGATACCAGCGGATGGTCTCCGTTATCCCCTCCTCGAACTGGAGAGAAGGCTCCCAGCCCAGTTCGTCCTTCAGTTTCGTGGAATCGATGGCGTATCTCATGTCGTGCCCGGGACGGTCCGTCACGTACGTAATCAGCCCGAGGGAATGACCTTCCGGATGGCCCAGAAGCGAATCCGCCACCCTGATCATAACTTTTATCAGGTCTATGTTCTTCCACTCGTTGAATCCGCCTATGTTATACGTCTCCCCGATGCGTCCCCTGTGGAATATCACATCTATGGCACGGGCGTGGTCCATGACATACAGCCAGTCCCGCACATTCTCTCCCTTTCCATAGACAGGAAGCGGTTTCGAATGACGGATATTGTTCAGAAACAGCGGTATCAGTTTCTCCGGAAACTGATAGGGACCGTAATTGTTCGAGCAGTTGGAAATCTTCACCGGAAGACCGTAAGTATCCCTGAATGCCCTCACGAAGTGGTCAGAAGATGCCTTGGAGGCCGAATATGGCGAATGCGGGTCATAACGGCATTCTTCAGTGAAGAAAGTGCCCGGCTCGGACAGGGAGCCGTAAACTTCATCCGTGGAGACGTGGTAGAACAGGTGACCTTCCATAGCCTGCCGGCCGGCATCACCTGCCAGTCCCCGCGACCAGCAGTTTCTGGCGGCCTGCAGAAGCGTCAGAGTCCCCAGCACGTTGGTCCTGGCGAAACAGAACGGATCGGTAATGCTGCGGTCCACGTGGCTTTCCGCAGCCAGATGGATGATGCCGTCCACTTCATATTTCCGGAGGACCCTGTCCACGTTTTCGGAATCACATATGTCCCCCTTCTCGAAAAAGTAGTTCGGGACATCCTGGATATCGGAAAGATTCGCCAGATTACCGGCATAGGTCAGCAGGTCATAATTAATGATCCTATACTCGGGGTACCTGTTTACGAAGAGCCTGACCAGATGGCTGCCGATAAAACCCGCCCCTCCGGTAATGAGAATGTTTTTCATATCCGCCCTATTCGTTCAGAAGCTGGCTGCCGATGGATTCCAGAAGGGCATACTGGGCTCTGGCCCGCACCAGATTATGATCAGGATATTTTATTCTGTAGTAATGGTCACCGTCGATATAATCCATCAGGAAACGGAGAACCTGCTCGAAGGTGATGTAGTACCCCGAGAAGGGAAGCCACCGCTTCTCTATGGGAGTCAGGAAACTGCCCGCAGCGGAGAGATATCCGTCCAGCAGAGCGTCATACATGGGACGGGACATCGAGACATTGGAGACATCCGGATCGTCCTCCAGACCGGTATTCGTATAGGAACGCACGGCATCCCCGAAGTCATACAGGCACGGCGCCCTCAGGACTGTATCCAGATCTATCATACAGATCACGTCGCCATTACCGTCGAAGAGCATATTGCTGATCTTGGTGTCGTTATGGGTGACCCGCGAAGGTATCTGCCCGGATTCTATGAGAGTGAAGAATTCAAGCATCTGTTTCCTGCGGGATTCTATCCACTCTATTTCACGCGCACACTCCTCCACTCTGCCTGCAGGGTCCCTGGACACTATATCGTCCCACTGCTGATACCTGAACTTGATATTGTGGAATCCTGGCAGCGTGTCGGCCAGGTCCCCGGTGAAATCGGAGAGCAGAGCCTGGAATCTCCCCATCCCGATACCACCCTTACGGGCCATCTCCGGTGTATCGGCCTTATCGACTCCGTCGGCACAGTCGATGAACAGAGTCATCACCCACCAGCCTGCCTCCTCCCCGTCGGGTTCATAGTGAAAACTGTTCCCTTCCTTGGTCTTGACGACCGTAAGGGTGGCCCTGTTGGGGTCTTCTCCGGCAGCGATGGCTTTCGACTTGATATGTTCGGTGACTTTCAGGATATTCGACATCATCCCCGGAATATCCTTGAAGATATTCGAGTTCTTCCTCTGGAGAATATATTTCCCATCCCTGGCGCGGACTATTACCGTATCATTGATAAAGCCTTCCCCCATAGGGATGATTTCTATGTTCTCATCAAAGAGGAAATGCGTACATATCCGGCGTAATTTCTCTGTATTCATAATCTTCTGTATTTATTTCGACATAAAGGTCCCTTTCCGGCAGGCCGAAATAACGGAAAGCATCCGAGGGAACATGCACTTTCAGACGCTGCCTTTCCCTACCGCAGAAATTGACCGCACACAAAAATAACTTTTTCCCGTCAAACCTCAAAAAAGAAAACTGACGGTCCGGATCATAATCCGCAGAATGAGGATTCACGTATTGAAGATCATAGCACATACCGGAAGAAAAAGCGGGCTCGGAGACAGCCGTCCCGAGAAGTTCCCGGTAATCTTCCAGAAGGGCGAGTTGCCTGTCGGAAAGATATTTCGATTCATGTCCTTCGCGAAGTCCCTTCAGCCAGGCTCCGACACCGGGCAGACTCCACCAGTCATATATGGTGGTCCTGCCGTCCGGACCGCTGTATCCGGCCGACTCCATCCCGTCCTCCCCGAACTCCTGTCCGAAGTAAATCATAAACGGCGCCCTGTTGAAAAGCAGGGAGACAGCCACTGCAGGCAGACCCCTGAACGGGTCCCCGCATATATACGGGGAACTCAGACGAAGTTCGTCGTGATTCTCCATAAAATTCAGCATCCGGGGCTGAATGTCGCCCAGCCTCTGCCAGGCTCCGGTAAGGGCGGAAGCGCTCCATCCCCATTTCATAATTCCGATGAGGGTATCGTAGAAACAGGATTTGTCATAGAGATAATCGAATCCGGAATTCAGATACTCCCTGTAGCGGTCAGGCTGATAAACCTCGGCGATGAACATTACGTGCGGATAAGACTGCTTTATCTGCGGAATGCACCATTCCCAGAACGAAAGAGTGACCAGTTCGGCCATATCGCACCGGAATCCGTCCGCACCCCTGCCGCACCACAACAGCAGGATGTCACGCATCTTCACCCAGGTGGAACGGTTCGAATAGTTTATCTTCACGGTGTCGGTCCAGTCCCCGTCATGGAGCCTTCCCGGATAGAAATCGGAATCGTAAAACTTTATCGGAGAAGACGTGTTGTCATAATTACAGGAGACATGGTTCGGGACGAAGTCCAGGATGACGCCCATTCCTGCCCGGTGGACACGGGACACCATCGCCGAGAATTCCTCCATCCTCCGGGACCGGTCATCGGCCAGATACGGATTCACATCCGAATAATCGCTTATGGCATAAGGCGAACCGGCCAGTCCCTTGACTTCCGGCTCCGGCCA
>DCIQ01000093.1:0-1519 GCA_002317435.1 Bacteroidales bacterium UBA1722
AAAACGCTTCCTTGTACGGGAAACTCCTGCACATGGGCTTTCCGCAGATTTCCATCCCTATCTTGAGCCACCAGTAGCGTTTCCAAGGCATAAAGTCGGTGAGAACGTGCACGGGCATCGCTCCGCGCATTACGTACATTGGAGCTTTGGATACGAATCCTCCGCTGAGTACGAGGCAGTGTGCCCCCAGTTCTTCGAGCCTGAGAGCCACCTGTATGGCTTCATCCACCTCCATACCGCCCTTGAATCCGTCACGGGTGTTAACCTTGCACATTACGGCGAGATGGTCTCCTGCCGCATCCATGACTTCTTTCATGACTTCCGTCATGAAGCGCATACGGTTTTCGAGGGAACCTCCGTATTCGTCCCGTCGGTGATTGGTGAAGGGGGAGAGGAACTGGGAGATGAGGTATCCGTGTCCGCAGTGGATTTCCACGGCATCGAAGCCTGCTTCCGCCGCCAGACGGACAGCATGACCGAAGTCTTTTACCGTCTGTGCGATTTCATCCCCGGTGAGACCGTGGACGAAGGTGGGGGAGTACATGTTGAATCCGGCGGACGGACCGACGGGGCGCGTACCGCAATATCTGCGGTGCGACATGTTGCCGCAGTGTCCGAGCTGGATGCAGGCCAGGGAACCGGCTGCGTGGATGGCATCGGTCATTTGTTTCAGTCCGGGGACTATCTCCTCACGCATCCAGAGCTGGGAGTAGAATGAAACTCCCGTCCTGTTTATGGCTGCGTATGCCACACTGGTCATTGCGACCCCGCCTTTGGCGACACGTACGTGATAATCTGTCAAATCTGCTGACGGGGCGTGGTCATATGCCATCCCCTCAAATGCGGATGCTCTGATGGCCCGGTTCTCAAGTTCTATCGGCCCTATGCGGCCCGGAGTGAAAAGAATGCTCATTATCTGAATGTTATTATGCTTTGGAATATCGAATCTTCTCCACGTTTTCCCTCCACATATCTGGAAAGGGGGTCTGTGGCGCACACGCGCATATCGACCATATCTCCAAGATGGGCCTCGTGGTTGAAAGTTATTTCCCAGGATGCGACGTCCCGGGAAGAAACCAACTCCGGGTCGAGTGCGTCGAGTGCCCACTCCATATATTTCGCGTTGTTCACGTGCAGGTTGTAGTCGATGTCGGAATACCTGACGGTCCGGATATCCGAAGATATTGCCTCCGGCAATATCTTAATCTTCCCGCAGGGGGTGGGGAGGGCGTTATCGTGCACCGCAGTGGATTCCAGGAGGTCTCCGATGAGCCTGTCCATCCGCACCAGTTCTCTTGTGCCCAGATCTATCAGGAGCCAGGAGGTGGTGCTTCTGACGAGTACGTCACCATTCCGGGCATCCCTGATTTCGAAGTCCCTTATCGAGAACGGACCCTTCATCCCCTTCTGCCAGGTCCGGATGACAGTCTCCTGCATGAAACGGGGAGGGGTGACGTATTCCACTTTCATTCTGGAGAGCACCCAGGTGATGTTCTGTCCGAGCAGGTGGCTGTAACCG
>DCIQ01000093.1:1653-2155 GCA_002317435.1 Bacteroidales bacterium UBA1722
GTTATGTTTTTTTCCGTTTTCAATGTGTTGTCGGTTATGGTGTCTGACCTGTACGGGACAGAACGATAAATACCGTGCGAAGATAGTATCTTTTGGTAAAATGAGGCACTCTTTCATAATCTGCAGGAATGGCAGTTTATCGGAAAACCAGGGAGGGACGTGTGTTCCGACCGTCGTGCTTCCCTTTTTTTATATGTATGGAGCAGGCTGAATATTGGTCAAAAAAGGTTACATTTGCGAATCGGAATGTTTTTTTATCTGATATCCGGATGAACACTTTTGGGAAATACATCATTCTCTGTGCGGCTGTCATGTCGTTTTCGTGCCGGGCCACGGCCCAGTCGAAGAATTCTTCGGTGGTGGAATATGGAGTGAAAGTGGAGAAGAAATATCGGCATGACGTCGGTGCCTATACTCAGGGACTGTTCTTTTATAACGGAGAGTTCTATGAGAGTACGGGACAGTGGGGGGAATCCTCTTTCAGGAAGGTGCATCTGGAGTC
>DCIQ01000093.1:2222-2751 GCA_002317435.1 Bacteroidales bacterium UBA1722
GCCATAGGGGGATATGTGTTCATTCTCACCTGGACCAATCACAAGTGTTATATGTACGATCCGGTACAGATGACCAAACTGGCCGAGTTCAATAACCCCAGGGAGGGATGGGGGCTTACCACTGACGGAAGATGTCTTATCATGAGTGACGGCTCCTCGGAACTTTTCTTTATGAATCCCGCCACGTTCACCCCCATACGTTCCGTGAAGGTGAAACTGTCCGGGAAGGAAGTATCCTATCTGAACGAACTGGAATACATCGACGGGAAGATATGGGCGAATGTCTATACTACCGACTATATATTGATCATCGACCCCCTGACAGGTGTGGTGGAAGGCCGGATAGACTGCAGAGGGCTTCTTCCTGCCAACATGAAGACACGTGATACGGATGTCCTGAACGGGATAGCGTATAATCCTGCTGACGGGGGGATTTATCTGACAGGGAAATACTGGCCTGAACTCTACAAGGTCTCCCTGGTGAAGAAATGAGTTTATGGCGGATATGAATTTCATAGAGGGATGTCCC
>DCIQ01000093.1:2834-9636 GCA_002317435.1 Bacteroidales bacterium UBA1722
CTGGCGCTGCATCTGCTCGGACAGCCGCGGGAGAACGTGGAGAGGTTCGGAAACTCGATAATCAGGATGCGGGGCGAAATCAGGTATTGCCGCGAATGCGGCATGATATCGGATGAAGAATTGTGCCCGGTGTGCTCGGACCGGAGCAGGGACCGTTCACTTATCTGTGTGGTGGAGAGTATCCGTGACGTGCTCAGTATCGAGGGTACGGGGGAATACCGCGGGGTGTATCACGTTCTCGGGGGGCTTATCTCGCCGATGGACGGGGTGGGACCCGATGACCTGCCGGTGGCTGCCTTGAAGGAGAGGGTCTCTTCCGGAGGCGTGAGGGAGGTGATTATGGCTCTCAGTACGGGGATGGACGGTGAGACCACGTCGTTCTATATTTCCAAGGTCTTGTCCGGTACGGGGGTGCCGATGTCCCAGATCGCCCGTGGAATAGGGTTCGGGGATGATTTGGAGTACACGGACAGCTATACCCTCGGGAAGGCCATATTGAACAGGGTGCCTGTCGGCAATTAACACATAATCAGCATGTCATACTTCGAGTTGTTCCTTCTGGCCGTCGGTCTTTGTTTCGATACTTTCGCGGTATCCCTTACCGGCGGAATCTGTTTCGTGTCCAGGCCGCGCTGGTCAGGTATCCTGAAAATCATTTTTTCTTTCGGTGTGTTCCAGGCGGGGTTCACTCTTCTGGGATGGGCACTCGGCAGCAGCGTGAGTTCCTATATCGAGAGTTTCGACCATTGGATAGCTTTTCTCCTGCTGGCATACATCGGAGGGAATATGATACGTGAAAGTTTTGCGCGTGAGGAGGAGACGTCAGGGACTGTGGACCTGCTATGTACACGTAAACTGTGCGTGCTCTCGGTGGCCACCAGCATAGATGCGTTGGCCGTGGGCATCTCCCTGGCGATGATTCAGCTGGAGAACGTGAAAGTGTGGACCGGGAGCGCCATGATTATGGCCGTCACCGCCATGGCGTCGCTGACAGGTCTTTTCGCAGGAAGGGCTGTGGGGCCCAAGTTCGGGAAACGTTCGGAACTGGTAGGAGGGGTGATACTGATATGTATAGGTCTGAAGATTCTGTTGGAGCATCTGGGACCGGTGATTCTCAGGTGACGTATATTGAAATGTAAGATACCGTACAGAAAAAGCCCTGCCTGCGATTTCATTTACAGACAGGGCTTTTCTGTGGGCAGGGGTCTGCGGAAGTCCCCTGATATACAGGACGGTGCCGGAATTAGTCGGCCAATAAATTCTCCACTTTTCCGGTGGCGTATGTGAGTTGCCACTTTTCCGGTGTTCCCTCCATCCCGTCGAAGTCCAGAATTATGCCTTTTACGTCAGCTCCGTATGCTATCGCAGGAAGCGTGAAGGAGAAGGGCGTGGATGCTGTATTGGTCTGGGTGTCGTTATTCGCATCGTGGGAGAACTTGAGGTGGAAATATCCGTTTTCGTCGATGGGCTCGGGATCGGAAGTATAAGAGACGTAAACGTAGTGGGTGGCAGCCGAACTTCCTACGGTGTAGGTGAATCCGAGGTTCAGATTGCAGGGGGCGTCATAGATTCCTCCAGATTTGTACAGGTAGGGGACGACATTGTTCAGCAGGTACAGTTTCGCGGGATCGTCCCCGAGGGTGTCGGGCTTGTTGGACATGATCACCGTCTGCTGATATGTCATTTGATGGCCGGTCACTTCGATGGTGAGGGGGTCCCGGGTGAGATCTTTTTCCTGGGTCTTCCAGGAGATTTCCATCTTCTGTCCGTTATCTGCAGGTATGGTGTATGAAGCGGCGTTGGTAGGAATCATGAGGAGAGAATCATCTGCCACGAAATAGTAGGGATATCCCTGATAGGACTTGTCCACGAATGTTACGGTGCTTGTGTAGATGATGTCGCTGTCCAGATTGCAGGATCCTGTCGAGAACGCCGCCGCTGTGAGAATAACGGCTGTAATGACTGTAAAGAGTGTCTTTTTCATGTATCTTATGTTGATAAGTTGATTATTTCATTATCTGCTTTCTCCGAAATCCTTTCTGAACTGTTCCGCCAGTTTCTCCGGCCAGTCTCCTACAGGTTTCAGAGGAGAACGGAAAGAACGCTGGAGCATCGGGAGATCATCGAAGGCGAGTGCTCCTATCATGTGCCTGTGGTCGAAGAGCCATTTCAGGCGGTCAAGGCAGAAAATAGTCTGCGAGAGGGTGAAAACCCTTCTGGGGAATGCTATTCTCACCAGTTCCATATCCGCTTTCCTGTCCGATTCGCTGTCGGGGAATGCTTCCCCCCCGGTGCCTCCGTCCATAGTTCTTATGCCTCCGGCAATATATAACGCCGCGCATACGGCAGCCGCCGGAAGGTCGCGGAACGTAAGGTGGTCGCAGAATTTCGCGGCATCTATCTGAGCTCCCAGGACACCGGCCGGGGTGACCATCGGAACGCCGTATTCCGATGCCTCCTTCACGAAGTAACTGATGAAATCCGGACTCTGGCAGGTGTATTCTTCATCCATCGCTTCATAAAGGCCTGTGGCGATGGCTTCTATCTCTTTTGTGGACATCCCGCCATAGTTTATGAATCCTTCATAGGTGGCGGTTACCTGGTCCATCTTGTATTTCTCCTCCAGGGAGTCAGTGGCGATTACTCCTCCTTTCGCGAAACCGAATTTCCTGGCTGAGAAATAGACCAGGTCGGCCAGATCGCAGATGGTGCGGACGGTTTCCTTCAGGGATTTGTTCCGGAATTCTTCTTCGCGCCGTGTGACCAGATATGCATTTTCGGCGAGCAGGGTGGCATCGAGCATTATTCTTATGCCGTATTTGTCAGCGGTGCGGCGCACTTCCCGGAGATTGGCCACGGAGAAGGGCTGTCCGCCTATGAGGTTCGTGGAGGCCTCCATCCTGATATAGGGTATTCTGGATACTCCGTATTCCGCTATTGCCGATTCGAGCAGATTGATGTCGGCATTGCCCTTGAACGGATTTTCGGAATCGGATTTGAACGCGGTTTCCTTATTTATGAGTTCCACGAATCTGCCGCCAGCAAGTCCTATCTGTGTGATCGTCGTACCGAAATGATAATTCATCGGGATGACGTCCCCTTCCTTCACGAGGGCTGTCATCACGGTATGCTCCGCCGCACGTCCCTGATGTGCCGGAACGACGTATTTTTTTCCTATTATATCCTGAACGGCTTTCTCGAGGGTGAGGAAACTGGTGCTTCCCGCGTAGGCGTCATCGGCCCACATCATCGCACCCAGCTGCCGGTCGCTCATGGCGTTCGTGCCGCTGTCGGTGAGCATATCCAGATAAACGTCTTTCTGCTGCATCCTGTAGGAATTGAATCCTGCTTCACGCAGTGCATGCAAGCGCTCTTCGACCGGGAGGAGTGTGAGTTTCTGAACTATCTTGACCCTGTGAAACTCGAGGGGTACTTCCTTCTCTTTGTAAAATTTTACCTTAGACATGATGATATGCATTAATGCCCGCGAAGATAATATTTTTTGACCATAGTGTGGGCCCTGATTATCTGTCGGCTCCACTCCTTGTACAATTATCAGGCCAGTTTCATATCTTATGCATTTTCTCGGTTCGTCGCCATGGCGGCCCGTGTGCTTCCGTCTGCCGTCTGCTTTATTTGATTTCCATAAAATTGTCTTTTTCTTCTCATTCTGACTGTTTTTTACATCTGTTTGCTGATTGACAAGCAAATCATTAAATTAACTTTGCAGAAACATAGCAGGATATTCATGTTACATACCAGATAATCGTATATGCCTATGAAACATCTATCTATCTATCTGCCGCCGTGCGGCCTGTGAAGGGCTTCTGATTTTTTCGGCCCTGCTGTTCCTGTCATCGTGCCAGCGCATTCTCGCTGATGTAGTGTCCGCGGATTCAGAAACGACGCTCTTCGATGAAATAATGATCCACTCTTCAAATCTTCCCTTGTTCTCCGATTTGAGCGCATATAACCGATGTGCCTCCACCAAGGCGGGCGTGGCGGAGGAGGATTCTCTCCTCAGTCTAGAAAGCCTGCTTGACCGCAGCCGGAAGGAGGAAGATGACAACGGTATTTACCATGTCACCTCTGTTCCATTCAGGGAGGCGTACTCTTCCGGGAATGTATCCATCACTTCCGAATCACATCCGTCGATGCCTGTGGACTCGCTGTCCTCTTCGCAGATGTTCTTCGTGAGAACGTATTGCGTCGAGGATAACTTCTCGTACGATATGGTCGTGACGATGATTCCTGATGTGGAGTGTCAGGAAAGGATGGCCGGTGAAGAATTGTCCTATATCGACAAGAGTAAATTCTCCGGACTTCTTCTCTATTCGACTCCGGACGGGATATTTCTGGAGTCGCTGTATGTCCGGTATTCCGTTCCCCTGGCTTATGCCGTCCCTGTCACCTCCGAGTCGTCCTCTGACACCGTTTCCTGCGGAGGAAGCATATACTTGTCCACGGGCAGGACCGTACCCGGGACGAAAGCTATGAAGAAAGTGGAAAAAGATGTGGAGGTGGAAATGAAATGGGAAGGTGTTGACAGTCCTTCCGGAGATGGAATCGGAGGTGAAGGTGGAGGCGAACCTACCGGCGGTACTCTTGACGAATGTGTCATCGAAGCCGACGGTACGAGTTGGACTGTCCGCGGTTATCTTACATACCTCAAATCGATACTTGGACGTCAGCGTTCCACCGGTGGCAGAAATGGCAGCGGTGGAGATTGGGGCACCGGTCCCGGAGGCGGCGGAGGTGGCGGTGGAGGGTCGTATTCTTCCAATGCTTCAACGTCTTCGTCCTCGAAAAAGAACAAGCAACCATTGGATTCATACACATATACCGTTGTGCTGGGAACAAACGGAACCGGGTATGTCATCGGGGCCGGCACATATGTCAAGGGCCAGCAGGTGAACATATACGCAGTAGCGGAATACGGTCATTATTTTTTCAAGTGGTCGGGGGATCTGGAAGGTCGCCCCACAGCCTGCAGTTTTCCCATAAGGTCAAATATTTATTCCACTGCCGTCTTTCTGGAAAATACGTTTCCCTGCTACGATGCGAAGACAGGACTGATGAATCCTCTTGTGATTATGGAGGTGGCACCTACAAATAGTGGTAATCTGAGTAACGGACGATTTTTTAATAACGGTCAGGCCACAGCCAATATGGACCGCTATCTCAGTGTTTATGCACGTAGAGATAATAAACGTCATCAGGGAATGGATTTGGCTGGTGAGGAAGGCACTCCCATTTATGCTCCCTGCGATGGTTACATATCAGAAACACAGGCTTTTGTTACCGAACAGCCTGATAGGGATCCTGTGACAAAAAAATATACTGACCCAGACTATACGGGGGATGTAAATGACGCCGGAAATAGGTTTTATCTTGAGTGTGAGGTATCTGGTATGAAAGTCGCCTTCGCATTCTGGCATCTGCAGGCCGGGAATGCAGTAGCCGACAATCCAAGAACTGGTGCGAAATTCAAGCCCGGAGACTTGGTATATCAAGGTGAGGAAATCGGATATATAGGCAGAACGGGGAATGCCTATAATGTTAGTAACACTCATTTGCACTTCGGTGTAAAAAATCTCAGTACCGGAAAATGGATGGATCCAGAAGATTTCATCAATGGACGTGTGAATGAAGATGCATCCGGGTATGTATACATAGACGATACAGCGATAATAGACATTAATTGTAATTCAGCAATAACAAAATAGATTATGAAAAAGATACTGCACTTAGTAATAGGATGTCTGGTTCCTCTGTTTTTAATGGAGGGAGAGATATATTCTCAGGATATCGAGGGATTGGAAATTGGTTCCAAAGCCACCAAGATACAGGTTGTCAATAAATTCGGGACACCTGACAGATATGAAATTCAGCATTGGGGTGATGGCCCATATGAAAAAGGTGAATTCTTCAAATATGACATAGACTCCATCGATTCACACAAGGAAGGACTATATATAGAATTAATGGACGATGAGCTCACAACATTTGTGATATCTAATTCAAAATACAGAGCATTTATGAATACGATTCCGGGAGGCATCCTGGTGGGCGATTCCTTCTCTACCTTGAATGGATATTTTATTTTTGAAAAAATCAGAAACAGATCCGGAGGTGAGTATTATAGAGCATATACTACCGAATATGGGCATGTGATAACAATTACCTTGAAAGATGACAAGATATCTAGGATATCAGGTGTTGTCGGACAATAGGCGGGGAATTATGATGATATGTCAGAAATGACAGTTGAGGTGTGACTCCCTTCAAAATAATTTTGCAGTCATACATTCCGTAATAATAAGGAAAAATTCCCGTCTGTCGGCCCTCCGGAGGACTTTCGCTTCAGCGGTAACAGCAGTTCTCCGGAGGGCCGGCAGGAGGGAATGGACCTTTTATTCAGGATACTTTTCACACTTGATCATATCTATGGCCGAACACAGGGTTTTACCCTGATTCGGAATCTCCGGGGCCTCGCTGCTTATATACCGTACTGTGCACTTATTGTCTTTTTTCCCGATATCTTCATATCCGGCATAAGATGATGTAAAAACTGTAAAAATCCGGGAGACTGAAATGGGGAGCGATGTGCAACACCCCATCTCAGAAGGGTCTCTGGGAGGGGGTCGTGCACATCGGAGGGGTTTACAGGGGGGGTAATGTGCAGTACCCCTTCTCAGAAGTGTCTCTGGACGGGGGTCGTGCACATCGGAGGCACTTGTTTTAATCCGTCTCCAGGGTTTTTACGAATTTTTTCCCGTCTTTGATTGTCAGAATCCGGGGA
>DCIQ01000110.1:0-3503 GCA_002317435.1 Bacteroidales bacterium UBA1722
GGGCGGAGGCGATTACCGAGAGGATTCGTCCCCAGCGGTAAGGTATCCTGTAATATTTGTTCCCTGCCAGCACACAGAAAAGCAGCATCGTCAGATAACTGAAGAAATGCCCCCAGGCGGCGGCGTGATAGGAAAATTTCGGAAGGAACAGCACATTCACCACGGAAGTGACCACGAGACCGGCCAGAGTGATCCAGATGGCATAGGATGACCGGTCGGAAAGCTTATACCACATCGAGACATTGAAAAGCATCCCGAGCATCACGTACGACAGGAGCATCACGGGCACTATATCCATCCCCTCCCTGAAATTCCGGCCGATAAGCAGTTCTATTATGTCGATATAATAGACTATCCCCAGAAAAACCAGCATACAGAAAGCCGTGAAATACTCCATCACCTTGGCGTACAGTTCCTTCGAACCCTTGTCCTTCGCCCGGGAGAAAAAGAAAGGCTCCGCGGCGAAACGGAACATCTGCACGAAAAGGGACATTATAACCGCTATCTTCACCGCAGCCTGATAAATCCCCAGATCCGAACGCCACAGAGTCTGGTCCACATTGAAGAAACGGAAGAGAAACCTATCCAGAAAATCATTCACCACACCGGGGAGCCCCGCTACCATCAGCGGAAGCGAATAAAGCATCAG
Organism: Bacteroidales bacterium UBA1722; assembly: GCA_002317435.1. GTDB lineage: Bacteria > Bacteroidota > Bacteroidia > Bacteroidales > UBA932 > Minthomonas. The sequence goes on from DCIQ01000110.1 coordinate 650, forward strand.
AGGCTTCCAGGAAGACCTGTCCGGACAGAAACGGAATCTCATCAGATCCGGGAGCAGCAGCAGGAACGCCACCACACAACTCACGCAGATGGCGAACACAGGATACGAAAAGTCCGGAGTCACGGAGACGAAACGATATATCCACGCATTCCCGTCCCCGCACGTAAGCACCGGAAGAGCGAAAAACAGGAACAGATTCGTACCAGCCTCGGTAAGGATTTTAACCGTCTTCAGAATCGCGAACTTCCACGCTTTAGCCAGAAACCTCAGTCTGGCGAACAGTATGGCAGTGACGGAATCCAATGCCAGAATCAGACCCACATATATGTAACAGGTATAATATCCGCCGTACCCCATCGCCTCGGACAGCGGCCTGCCGAACAGGAACACAGCCAGAAGCAGCACTGCGGCGGCGGCCGAAACTGTCAGCAGAGCGTTCGAGAACACCCTGTCCGGAACATATCCCTCCCGATTCGCGAAGCGGAAACAGCCCGTTTCCAGCCCCATCACCAGAACCACCTGAAACACTGCGACATAAGCCATAAACTCAGTAAGAGTCCCATAGTCGGAAGTAGTCAGCACCCTGGTATAGAGAGGGACCAACAGAAAATTGATGAAACGGGCCAGAATGGAGCTCATCCCGTAAACGGCTGTCTCCCCGGCCAGTTTCTTCAAAATACCTGCATTACTCATATAAAAATTCTAAATTTGTATTATCAAACAAATATAACTCATTTATGAAGATTCACTATTCTTTATCTGCGGCCGCCGCCCTTATTTCGATGCTGGCGGTCATATCATGCGGCCAGAGGCAGAACGGAAAGGATTCCGAATCCCGGAAGACTCCCGCTGCCGCCGTATCCACGGATGCATCAACAACCAAATCAACAGATACACTTATGGTAAAAGAAAACGAAAACCCTCTCTACGAAATTCATACCAGCGAAGGGACCATCACCGTGATGCTTTATAATGAAACTCCACGCCACAGGGACAATTTCGCCAAACTCGCAGAATCGGGATTCTATGACGGCATCCTGTTCCACAGAATCATCCCCGGATTCATGATACAGGTCGGAGACCCTTTCACGAAAGACCCTTCCAATGCTGAAAAAATCGGCGCCGGAGGCCCCGGATACACCATCCCGGCCGAGATACTTCCTGAATTTTCACATAAGAAAGGGGCTCTGGCCGCAGCCCGCATCGGAGATACGGCGAACCCCAAACGCGAATCCTCCGGATCGCAATTCTACATCGTCCAGGACGAAGAAGGATGCCGCCATCTGGACGGACAGTACACCATCTTCGGAGAGACCGTCGACGGACTCGAAGTAATCGACCGGATAGCCGGAATCCCCACGGACTATCGCGACAGACCCGTCAAGGACGTGAAAATCATATCCGTCACCAAGGTGGAATAGTCACTGCTGCCGCTTCTCGAAGAGGTCTCTGTCCGAAGGCCAGCGGACGGTACTGAAGGCGTCCCTCATCATCTTGCTGATGTATTTGGTGAATTTGGCCCCCTGCCAGTTCGACGTATTGGTTATGAACATCCAGACAGTACCGTCCGGCTGTCTTCTGGCCATGGCGCTCACCCCTGCCAGAGTACCGGTCCTGGTCCATTCTCCCTCGAAAGAACTGACCCAGCCCAGCGGGTGGGGAGCAGTGCCGGAAGTTTCGGTCATCACCCTGACGGACTCCTCCGACAGGATATCGGGGATGGTTCCGTCCCCGTCTATCGATGCCATGAAACGGACATATTCGGCCGGAGACCCCACCCAGGCGCCTGCTCCGAGCAGCCCGGCCACGTTACTCCCCCCATAGGTGCGCGGATAGAGACCGTCGTTATGGAGGTCGTATGAATTGACCAGCTCGACATCCTGTTCATAATAGCGGACTTCATTCTGATATTTGTCTTCGTAGAAGTTCCCGGCCAGATGCATATCATAACAGCCGGCGGGATACAGGACATTCTCCAGACAGTACGTCTCATAATCCATCCCGCTGCAGTGTTCCACTATCTTGGTGAGTATCAGATATCCGAGATTGGAATATCTGTAATGTCCCCCGGGGGCGGCACCCAGCCGCTGCGTCAGTGCATAAGCGATCATGGCGTCCATATCCGGGACCTCCTCCATCGAAGAGCGGGCCATCACTTCCCTGGTGGTGAACATCGGATCCCCCAATCTTCTGGAGAATCCGGCGGTATGCTCCAGAAGCATCCTCACCGTAATTTTAAGCATCCTGGAATCCCTGATATCGGAGAACTCGGGATAGTCCAGCAGACTTCCGGGACCGAACACGTGTTCATCCAAGTTCAAAAGACCGGATTCGCACAGTTTCATCACCGCCGCGGCGGTAATCAGTTTGGAAAGCGACGCCAGTCTGAAGATATTCCCCGGGGACATCATCACACCGGCGGATTCATCCGCCCATCCGTATCCCTTGGCATATACCAGCCTCCCGTCCCGGACCACAGCCAGGGAGGCCCCTTTTATCCTGTAACGCCACAGAAACTTTTCGATGACACGGTCCATCCTGACAGATTCCGGCACATCGGAATCGGCATTGGTCAGAAACGAATTCAGGGATTGATGACACACGGCCTCATCTTCGCCTTCCGCACAGACACTGTCCGCGCCCCCGGAGTGACGGCCGGAGTCCGGGATGAGAAACGGAACCGCCGCTGCGGACATAAGCAGCAGCGACACCAGAATATACGTTTTCTTTCCCTTTACGGCACCGATGACATTCATGGGGGACAAAGATAGAAAAGATTATTTGGACTTAATCGGAATATTACTACCTTTGCACTCCTGTCTCCGAGGTGGGGACAGATTTATTCAATTAATAA
>DCIQ01000110.1:3536-6521 GCA_002317435.1 Bacteroidales bacterium UBA1722
TAAATATTTACAAAAATGTTAAAACAGTACGAAACCGTTTTCATAGCAACTCCCGTTTTGTCTGAGGAACAGATGAAGGAAGCGGTTGACAAGTACCGGGACTTCATCGTCGCAGACGGCGGTGAGATCGTCTGGGAAGAGGACTGGGGGCTCAAGAAACTTGCTTATCCCATCCAGAAAAAGACCACAGGGTTCTACCACCTGTTCGAATTCAGAGCAGATTCATCATTCGTAGCCAAGCTGGAAACCCAGTACAGACGCGATGAAAGAATCATCCGTTTCCTCACCTTCGCCTATGGACAAGGATGCCATCGCCTATGCTGAGCGCAGACGTAATAATAAGAAAGAAGCCGTTAAAGAATAAGGAGGTATCACTATGGCAGCTAATAACGAAATCCGTTTTCTGAACCCTCCTGCAGTTGAGGTAAAGAAGAAAAAATATTGCCGCTTTAAGAAAGGCACATATAAAATACGTTGATTACAAGGACGCAGAATTCCTGAAACGTTTCCTGAACGAGCAGGGTAAGATTCTTCCACGCCGCATCACCGGTACATCTCTCAAATTCCAGAGAAAGACCGCCCAGGCCGTAAAACGTGCAAGACATCTTGCTCTTCTGCCCTATGTTACTGACTTGCTTAAATAAGGAGGATTGAGTATGGAAATCATTTTGAAACAGGACGTCAATAATTTAGGACACAAGGACGACATCGTAAAGGTTAAGCCCGGATATGCCGTCAACTACTTGATTCCCCAGGGATATGCCATTCTCGCCACAGAATCCGCGAAGAAGGTGCATGCCGAGAACCTCCGTCAGAGAGCCCATAAGGAAGCCAAGATCCGTGAAGAGGCCGCTGCCCTCGCAGCCAGTCTGGAAGGAAAGGAAGTCAAGATAGCCACCAAGGTAAGCAGCACCGGTAAGATTTTCGGTTCCGTAAACAATATCCAGGTAGCTGAAGCTCTCGCAGCGGAAGGTTTCGAAATCGACCGCCGCAACATCGTCATCGTCAATGCCGAAAAGGTTACTGAAGTAGGTACTTTCGACGTAATCGTCAAGTGCTACAAGGACATCAAGGCAGACATCAAGATGACTGTGGTTCCTGAAGAGTAATCCCCCCTATCGGACATGTAAAAGAAAAGACCGTTTTGAACGGTCTTTTTTTTTATGATGACTTGGTAATCTTTACCAACTTATTTTTTACTGCTTGCTTACGATAAACGGAACACTGAAAAAGAGGGGGAAACGATAAAAATTCAAAGTGAACCGGAAAAAGGTAGTATCTTTACATTCGCTTTGCGAAATCTCCGTCAGGAATCCTGTTAGCCATCACCAAAACCGAGTCCATGATAAAAATATCCATTGTAGACAGTTCTCCTATCCATGTAGCGGGAGAGAAAGTGATTCTCAGCTCTGATCCGGAACTCGAAATCATCAATGTTTCTTCCACAGGTGAAGCTTTCAGAAGCTTAATGGAAGTCTCTGACACACTCCCGGACATAGTTCTGCTGGATATCCCGCTGGAAAAAGCAAGCACCGGACTTGCCGTGGCCGAATGGCTTCAGAACAGATATCCAGAAATAAAAGTAATAATCTTCTCCCAGTCAAAAAGAAAAGACGTACTGATACGTGCAGTCCTGGCCAATGTAAGAGCGTATCTTGCGAAAGACTCGACCGCGGAAGAACTCCTGAGGATAATCCATACGGTATATGAAGGGCAGGGCCTCTATTTGGGCGATACCATTCCTTCCAAGGAACTTCTCGACGCTTTCGGAAATAAAGCCAATATAGAAAAAGGCAAGCCGCAGAACCTGAACCAGAATGAATTGTCCATTCTCAACCATATATCCAAAGGTCTGTCCTCGAAAGAGATAGCATCCATACTCAACATCTCTCCGAATACGGTGGACACACATAAGGAGAGAATCAGAGTAAAGCTGGGAGCCAGGAACATCATCGAAGCCATAATGATATCCCTGAAGAAAGGGATACTGTCCATCTCTGACGAGTAGGACGTCTCAAACGGCCGATATTCTTTTCGAGAGTCTGAAATAGAGGGACGGGAACCACTTATAGATATATGCCATCAATAATTCGGACTTCCCTATAAGAACCTTCCTGCGCCCTTTCGCTATAGCTTTCAAAGCCCTGGAGGCACATTCTTCCACACTCAGTCCGGCAGCCTGACCGGGATCCATCCGGCCATAGGCGGAACCGTCTCCAAGAAGAGCACTGCTCGATATCCCCGTGCGGATTCTGCCGGGAACGAGGAACGTGACGCGGATATTGTCATATTCCAAAGCCATCGATTCGAAAAATCCGAACAATGCATGTTTCGATGCGCTATATGCCGACCGCATCGGAAATCCGAAAAGACCGGCTATGGAGGTGTTCACCACTATATGCGTCATCTCAGAATCGAGAAGCATCTTCTTAAGTTTCTTGACCAGATAGACACTGCCGAAATAATTCACGTCCATCAACCTCCTGTCCACTTCGAAATCACTGTCCAGAGTCTTCGCCCTCTGGGAGATACCTGCATTCAGTATCACTATGTCAGGTCTGATGCATTCCGTCTCCATAAATGACACCAGAGAGTCGATGCTGTCCGTATCCGACAGATCGGCCGGACATATCCATATCCTGATGTTCTCCCCCACGGATTTCACCCTCACCCGCTCGAGTTTTTCGGCATCACGACCCACAAGCAGCAGATGAGCCTTCTTCTTCGCCAACTGACAGGCCAGAGCTTCCCCTATTCCCGAACCGGCCCCTGTAATCAAAACAGTTTTTCCTTCATAATTTACCATATTCACCGTACTTTTGTGATACTGCAAAAGTAATCATCTTTTGCAGCAGAAAAGATTTTTTCAGGAGACTATCGGACGATGAAAGGAATAAGATTCAGACTTATATTGATGAACTTCCTGGAACTGGGGGTTCTGGGGAGTTATATCATATCCTTAGGCAGTTTTCTGGCCAGAAACGG
>DCIQ01000073.1:0-139 GCA_002317435.1 Bacteroidales bacterium UBA1722
AGATTCTCAAACAGACGCGTGGTAACTTCCTGTCACGCAAGAACGTCTGGACCGTAGCCAAGAATACTTGGGAGAAAGGTCTCACCTATGCTTACAGCGGTCGCAAACAGAAGAAAGGTAATTTCCGTTCATTGTGGAT
>DCIQ01000073.1:197-2571 GCA_002317435.1 Bacteroidales bacterium UBA1722
CAGTTCATCGGTGCTCTCGGAAAACAGAATATCGGTCTGAACCGTAAGGTGCTCGCCGACCTCGCCATGAATAATCCCCAGGCTTTTGAAGCCATCATCAATTCTGTAAAATAGCACCCGTACGAATAGAGTAAGTGATGAAACTTCTGCGTAACAGGTGGTTTAAATTCGGATTCTGGGCACTCCTCTACATAGTGTGGGTGATATGGCTCGGAAATTATTGGTGGCTTTTGGGCCTTCCCGTGATTTTCGACATATGCGTCACTCATAAGGTGAAGTGGAATTTCTGGAAGAAGGAATATAAGGAAGGTGAAAACCCTTCATCGTGGAATGAATGGCTCGATGCCATCATATTCGCGGTGATAGTGGTCACTTTCATCAATATATTCTTCATCCAGGCGTTCAAGATACCTTCGTCATCGATGGAGAAGACCCTTATGACCGGAGACCATCTTTTCGTTTCGAAGTTGGCTTACGGACCGAAACTGCCGCAGAGACCTCTTTCGATGCCGTTCATGCATAACGTGTTTCCCGGTACCATGACCAAATGCTATTCCGATCTCATAAAGAGAGGATACAGGAGGCTTGCCGGTTTCGGAGATGTCGAAAGAGATGACATAGTGGTATTCGGTTTCCCGCACGGGGATACCGTCCTCTCCAGAATACCTGCCGATGACTACTATACCCACGTGCGCATAGAAGGGCGTGAATATGCCGAGCGTGCTTACGGTCCTGTAGTCGCCCGTCCTGTCGACAAGACAGACAACTATGTGAAGCGTTGTGTCGCCATAGCAGGTGATACGCTTCAGGTGGTTGACGGTCAGGTCATCGTGAACGGTGCACCTCAGAAGACGTATCCCGGTGTGCAGATGACTTACACCGTGAAGACGTCGGGAAAGCCGGTCAATTCCAGAATACTGAAGGAGATGAATGTGAATCCCGATGAATTCTGGTTCGATTCCTCCCTTCCCGGTTACGCTTCCATACCTCTTACGGCCGAAGCGGCGGAATCGATGTCCAAGCTTCCCACGGTGGTGCAGATGGAATGCAACATAGATGTATATCCTCCGGATTACCCCGACTCCTATCTGATGCTCTTTCCTTTCGACGAGAGATTCAAATGGACGAGGGACAACTACGGTCCGATATACATCCCTGCCAGGGGGGATGTCGTCACGCTTACTCGGGAAAACCTTCCTCTCTATCGGAGAATAATCACCACCTACGAGGGCCATACGCTGACCGTTGACGGTGAGGATATAGTCATCGACGGGGAGAAGACACGGACTTATACTTTCGCACAGGATTATTTCTTCATGATGGGGGACAACAGGCATAATTCCCTTGACTCCCGTTACTGGGGTTTCGTCCCGGAGGATCATATAGTCGGCAAACCCCGTCTGGTATGGTTTTCCAGCGATATGAACTGCAGGTTCCCGAAGAATATAAGATGGAACAGGCTGTTCAAGTTCGTATAATCAAAAAGATTTGCAAATAAAAAAATTAATGGGGATATTTGCAGCCCCTAAAAGTTGAATAATTAATAAATTACATACGACAATGGCAAGAGTTTGTCAAGTTACCGGAAAGAAAAGAGTGATAGGAAACAACGTTTCCCACTCAAAGCGCCGCACCAAACGCGAGTTCGCTCCCAACCTGAAGACCAAACGTTTCTGGTTAGAAGAAGAAAAAAGGTTCGTTACCCTGAAGGTATCGGCCGCTGGTATGAGAACCATCAATAAGAACGGTCTTGCAGCTACACTCAGGGCTGCTCAGGAAAAAGGTCTTATAGATATTTATTAATAAGGAGATATCGTTATGGCAAAGAAAGCAAAAGGCAACAGGGTTCAGGTTATTCTCGAATGTACTGAACAGAAGGAAAGCGGCGTAGCGGGCATCTCCCGTTACATCACCACCAAGAATAAGAAGAACACTACCGAGAGACTTGAGCGTAAGAAATACAATCCTTACCTCAAGAGAGTTACCGTTCACAAGGAGATCAAATAATTAAAAGGAACATATTATGGCAAAGAAAGCAGTTGCAACATTCGCCGGTGACAGAAACACCCGCAAATTCACCAAATGCATCCGTATGGAGCGCAGCGAGAAGACCGGAGCATACTTCTTCAAAGAAGATCTCGTTCCTGCAGAAGAGGCCAAGGATTATTTCAAGAAATAATTCATCCTTTCAAATGATAGAAAAGAACCCCGGAGGGCGTGTATCCTTCCGAGGTTTTTTTGTGTGCTGCAGGTATGGCGGTTTGGACGATTTTGACTAAATTCGCAAGTTATTAATTACACGGGTACTAATGAGTGATTTTACACTGGTAGAAAAGATCAGGGGACTTCAGGATAAGTTCGAAAACCTGTCGAA
>DCIQ01000034.1 GCA_002317435.1 Bacteroidales bacterium UBA1722
TGTAAGTAGTACCGCTCATCCAATCCACATCCCATTCATAAGGCACGCCCAACAGATCAAAGAGAACAAGATCCCTGAGAGGTCGCGTGCTTGTTGAACAATCCGTCAACGGCAAATCCGACAATGTGGCATGACGCAAATCCGATTCATTATTATCCACTCTTTCGCAACCGCAGAACATATATAACAAAAGAAGTTCAAGGATTCTAAACAACTGTCTCATACAAAATTCTTTTTATGGTTAATTCCATGTGCATCCACAACTTTTTGCAGACACACATGGAACAGTTTACAACACTTATCTACTTGCGTAATTTAAGATATTTAACCAATACAAAGAGTACCGGGAAGCATTTGACTGTACCAAAAATTTAGGCAAATGCTTCGAGAAAGTATTCGTGGACACTATTCTATTCATTCAACTTTAAATCTGAAACATCGAAGAGAAAGAAACCTGACGTAACAGAAAAATCTCTGTTGACGGTAGCGGCACCAGAAGAGACAGATGTAACTACAATCGATGACCCGCCCAGCAAATCTTTTATTTCGGAAAGATAATACGTAACTCCAAATTCAATTGTGAAATCAACCTTAGGTGATTCGAATCTGACTGAAATCGTACACTTTCCATACGTTTTCTCATCGTTCCAAACTATATTGTCATAATCCGGATATGGCAGATGGAAGGAAACGCATCTATGCTCAACGCCTTTGGATGACACTGTTGATGGTTTAAATGAAATTTCCTTATAAATCGAAGGAAGGTCCGGGGCTGTTATCTTAAGGCGTTCGATATCTCCCCAGTATCCCTCGGAATAGCATATTGACACATCAAGACTTTGGCTTGAGGCAACAGCCGGATGGTACTCAGATTCCGATTTTGTACAAGAAGCCAACCCCAAAAAAACAACTGCAAAACTAATCGCGATTTGGTAATTCATATGTAGAAAGATTGACATACATCATTAGTCTGGATGATTTGGGAAGTGACGTATTGCTGGATGACCAATAGCCGTTATCTGTGGCAGTGTACCACCCGTTGCCTCCATTCACACCCCAACCCCAGTTCATATACAACATGTCTTCATATTCATACCAGTCGGAAATCGTAAACCACAAGAACTTCTTTATGACGTGATAACATTGCTCATAATAACCATCGCAGAACCAAATGTGTTGCAAAGCAGAATCTCCTAAAAGGATGCCTCTATTGAAAACAGTCTGCGATCCGAAATAATTATACCCTGTAAATCGCATATTTCTGTACAACACATCAAAATTATAATATTGGGCAGAGGCCTGAACATAACCCAATTTATGCAATCCAGTTTCAATGTTTGCTCGAGAGGCCCCGCTCCCGTAGCCTGGACCAATTCCCCAGCCATAATTGGGAATACTGTCGGCAATTTCACGCAACTTATATGCTACAGGTGGTGCATAAGATACATTCGAAAAATCATATAAGGCATCATAATAACCGAAACAAGGATTGGTATACTGCATATCGCCGGTAATACGATTGTGTGTGTCATACATAAGCATCCCAATTGAAATAGCCGGACAACCTATGCAAGCATTGTTCTCAGCACAATAATTGTAGCCACCTTCCTGACACCAGTATCTCAACTCCATTCCGGTATAAGGATAGATGGTACTTTTCCCTGAAGAATTTCCCCTGCGAGCTTTAGTGTCGATGTCATCGGAGGAATTATATGGAATCACCTCGTATTCGTAATCGTCCTTGCCGAGGTCTTTCCACCTCTCATAATACTCCGAGGCAGTGTTAGACTCAAGCAATCCTTTCTTTATGCGGGTTTTATATTCCTCCAGAAAACCACTCACGGGGTTGTCTTTTTTGATTTTATCAAAATATAGTGAACCGACCGAGTTATAAGCAAGAATTGGGAAATATGAATAATTAGCACCGACAAGCAAAAAACCTCCATCATCACAATAATTGAATGAGTACATTAAAGTATCACCATCCTCCACCAAACAGTCAATATTGTCCAAAATTCTTTCTTTTGGAGATTTTGTTTCTTCACTTGATTCTCCCAAAGGAGCATTCAAGAGTCGAATGGAATACAAATCCGCAAAAGCAGTTGCCTGTTTCAAAGACACTCTGCAAGTAGTGGGAGTGACACTTGTCTCAGGAGTTGTTGTCTCATCATAAACTTCTATCTTCGCGCATGAGGAGACTATTGCAAGAAACACTATAAAGATATTTCCATTTTTCATAATGATAGCATGTTGTCCACTAAAAGTTGTGGACGTAATTAAAAATCAAACAACGTGGGTTCATAGAACCCGTCAAGTTCTTTGTCAATATTGAAGTTAGATTCGTTGAAGAGGTCTTCAAGAAGGATGGTATGGGTCAATGACCTAAAGAGCGTTGTAGACCGAGGTTTTCAGCTTCATCTTGTGATGGACAATGGCAACCAAGCAGTATGAGATGATTGCGGTATAAATCTGGATACGGACTGCATTTTCGGAGTCTCCAAATCCGAGGAACTTAGCCTTACATCTATGCGCCTCCACAACGACAACCAAATCGCGCAAACTCTCCCTCCGGGAGAGTTACCCGAACATAAGGACTTTTAGCTGATTCCAGCATATAAAGCGCCTTATATAACTGTTACCATGATACTTACAAACGAGGTAATTGAACTTGTTCCGGTCCAGATGCGAAGCTAATTGGGCAAAAACAAACGATTGACTATGCATAACCATCTGATTTTCAAACAAAGCTACTATCGAGAACCGGCTTACGACCCTAACACCTCTTAACTATCTAATTATCAATATTTACAAAGACCTACATACAAATTTTCAGTGGACACTAATGTAATGACAATTTTTCAAAAATGTCATATAATATAGTCGCCGCTGGGATTTAATTTTAATGATTGGCTGTTTTGGATTTCGAGACCAGTCAAAATAGAATTCTTCATTCCTGCACATGACCATGTGCCATTGCACCAACCAGCACCACGAATGCTCGCTAAAATTTTCTTCTCATAGAGTAGTCTTCTCTAAATTAGTTTTAGTGTTTTCATTTTTTTGAAATTTTGGAGTTAATTAATATTAAAATGGTAACGGCCGTCCATATTAGTTTACCATCTTATCTGCTCTCTACCCCTCTCTCCACAGGAAAGGGACCGCTATCGCATATCCCGGGGATATGATCCAAGCGGTACTTGTACAAATTACATGTTTTCTTCTATAACCACCCGGCACCATCATCATACATCTTCCGGAAAGGGGAATCATGAAGATTATCTCCAACTGTCAGCATTCCCATAAAACATTGTCCGGAAGACAGGGAAATCAAAATCTGATATACACCGGAATGCGGCAATCGAAGAAAGCATGACATCGGCACTCTCTCTTGTGTCGAAAACACTTCGCCACTACCTGTAAGTTCAATGATTTTGACATTAGCGACAGGACCGCGGCCACAACCTTCCGCAGCTATCGAAACTGACTCATAAACCGGAACAAATTTGGTTTGTGCAAATCTATGCAGTCCTAATCAAAGAAAACAGTATTTCTCCATTTCAAGCATTACACAATATAATACTTAAGTCACTGATACACAAGTATATAATAATTATAGTGCAACAATGAAGAGATTCTTGAACACACCAATATAATATTGATAATCAACATTATACCCATTCACAAGACGCTTGTAATGATATCGGCGGCTATTTGTCAGGATGCAGGAAGCAGGAGTACAGAAGTACATTCTCACTTTGGGAATTCAATATCTTCTTGACGAGCCTGGCTTTCTTTACACGCATGTTATTCGGTGTCTCGTTAAGAATTATAGCCCGTGTCGTCGCATCGAAACCGACGATGACATAACTTAAAAAGAGAAAATCAGATTCCTTGAACTCCGGAAAATCCAGACGAAGTTTCAGCATGATATCATCAAGTTCCCTGTTGATTCTGTCCTCAAATTCACTCTGCCGTTCCGCCCCTTGGTTGATTTCACGGATTATCTCTGATGTCTTCTCCAAATATCTGTTCGCAGCCACCCTGCTGATATTTGTGTCGTTTCTGTAGTAATCAAAAAGATGACCGATTTCCGAAAACTGTCTCTGATATAATCGGGCATATACCCTCCTAAGTTCCATAAGGCTGGCTTCCGTTTCCTTTGATTTGTTCTCTACTTCCTTGTTCTCCAGCCGGGCCTGCCGCAACATTTCACTTGATTCTTCCGCGATTCCCAATATACGTTCGATTTCTTTCTCCAAATGCTCGCGTCTCGTTCTATAGAAAATAAATATGGCAACCACCAGACCGAGCAGCAGTATCGAGAGGATTATCGAGAAATAAATGACATTCTTCCTTTTCTGAGAAGAGATTTCGGAATTAAGCCTGTACTGCTCCATCTGGGCCTTGAATAAAGACTGTGAAAGCTGTTGTCTCACAATGGTATCGGTCAGTCGCTTCTCTATACGTTCATATTTCAGTGCAAGTTCACTGTTTCCTTCTTCTTCCGCGATCTTCCCAAGCCAGAGACAGGAAGCTATACTTTCCCCATAAGAAGACAATTGGTTTATCATACTGTCCGCCATCCTCTTGTCCCCACATCTGTATAGAGTGTAGGCATATTCATACCAATTGCCCACTGACATCTCACTGCCATTTTTAATGCCGGTATCGAACAATCCGGAAATCTCTTCATAATCCGGTCTGTCTCCTTTAATCTTTAATTCTGCCCATTGGGGAAATGCGTGGACAAATGGCGGGGAAGCCAGGCAAAGTATAGATAACAGACTATCTGCCTTATGGTTATCACCATTGTTACTGTATGCCGTAGCAAGAGTCAGACAGGACTGCTGGATTCTATACAGGTCTCCATATCTCTTCCACAGGTCCAAGGCTTCCAGACTATATTTAAGTTCTTCCTCCTTATTGTAGCATCGGTTGTAAGTATAACTGATATGTGCAGTTGACATTGCCTTCCAATATGTGGAACCGGCTTCGTCCCGGGACTCTTGAAAACTTATTATTGCCGCCGGATATTCCCCCGCCTCATAATGGATACGGCCGGAATAAAATAGAGAAGCGGCATAATGGTCTTCACTGTCATGCTTCGCATACCAATCAACTGCCGGTTGAATCTCATTAATATCACATATGGACTCATTATTCTTATCCTTTGCCATCACGGTCAATAAGGAATACAGCGCCTTCTGCTTCCGCGTCCTCAGGCTGGCGGAATCCACCATATTCAAGGCGACAAGGGCAGAATCCGAACGTTCTTGTATGTAGGACTCTATGTCTCTAAGACGGACATAGGAAGAATCGGTGCAGGCTGAAACGATCAGTGCGGCACTTATCAGGAGAACAGCTTGAGTTTTCATGGTCCCGGTATATTTTATGCCCCTAATATACCGAAAATGTGTATGGTAACAAATAATCCGACGGAATAGAATCATACGAACAAAAAAAATCCCTGTCCACTTCTCCGTAGGCAGGGATTTCTATGAATATCAGGGTTCCGTTATTTCTTTTTATAACGCTGATAGAATTTATCAACACGACCGGCGGTGTCGACGAGTTTCATCTTACCGGTGTAGAACGGGTGTGACGTATTGGAGATTTCGACCTTTACCAAAGGATAGGCGACTCCGTCGATATCGAGAGTCTCTTTGGTATTCACGCAGGAGCGGGTGATGAACACGTGCTCATTCGACATATCCTTGAAAGCTACAAGACGGTAGGATTCGGGATGTATACCTTTTTTCATGTTATTGATTATTTAAAACAGTTTGTTTCTTTTGGGACGGCAAAAGTATGCATTTATCTCTAAATGAACAAATTTTTCTGCCAAATGATGCCGCAGGACGCGGTGGCCCGGTCAGGAGGATTTCCTGAGGCGCTTGCGCCAGGCAAGCAGAGCCAATATCGTAATCATAAGAATCATTGCACATATAAGATGCAAATCTTAGTCCATTCGTTGCAAGTATATCGAAAAAAGCAGTCATTCCCGTCCTAGCGTCTTGATGCGGGTCAGCGGCTCGTCATAGAGCATATAACGCTTGGCCTTGCGGATCCATTTCTGTTCTTCCAGTTTCAGATGCTCTTTCACTTCCGTCCAGGTGATGTCTCCTGTCACATACTGGAACAGGACCGAATCGCCGAGGGCCATCTCGGTACGGACTGCGTCACAAAGTTCCAGACTATACAGAAATCTGAGTATCCGGAGGGAATGTGCCAGAGAGTGATATTGGTTCCCGGGATTGGGAATCAGATGGAAGCCATAGCAGTCCAACCCAGCGAAGACCCCTCTTTCAGGTACGAATGAAGTGGGCCTGACGAACACTCCGGCATCAGAGACCGGTGATTCGGAGGCACTCCAGACGGCACCGTACTTCGCATCGGAGAGAACTCTGCCCAGCGAAGGAGCTCCGAACATCTCGAAAGCCCGGCCGGTCCCTCTGGCCACACTGAATCCGGCCCATTCCAGCACCATCATCCCGCTGTAGAACATGGACGAGAACAGGCCCGCATAATCGGGTTCCGGGGGAATGCTCCACGGCATCAGGAGCTGCGCGGCGGACCGCACACGATAAGAAATCACGTGCAGGGGGAATGAAGCATCTATATCGCTGTGAATCAAGTTGGCGACTTCCCCCAGAGTCAGACCGTGCCTGTGCGGGAGCCCTTCGGTGCCGGGAGGCTCATTTTCATAATTGGCGGTGACGAAATCCGGATAAAGCATAGTTCCTTCCACTCCCCTGCCGGTAGGATTCTCCCTGTCGAGGATAAAGACTGAAATATCCATCCCTTCGTGGTGGAACAGTTGGAACAATGAGAAAAGCATCGACGTCACCACATCATAACGGCTCCCCAGATCCTGGAATTCCACTATGAGAGCATCGATGTCCCTGAATTTTTCCACAGTGAGAGAATAGGGATCCGTGGCATCCAGTTTGACGAACTCCACCTCTTCCAGCCCGGGCGTACCGGGGATGACGCCGTCACCCACATAAAAGACACGCTTGAGGTTAGCCCCTGCGGAAAGTGATTCATATACGTATCTTCCGTTCTGCGGGTTCCAGGCCGTCTGGGTGCAGAACACCGCAAGACGCCCCGACTGCAGAATCTTGTCCTGCTGCTCCGCCAGAGGTGTGGTCCTGAAGGAAAACATATACTATCCTATCCGATTATTTCCCGAGCTATCGCCTTTATGCGTCCTGCCAGTTCATCAGCCTCCTGCAGTGTGGGCGCCTCCGAATAGATACGGATTATGGGCTCCGTATTGGATTTGCGCAGATGGACCCATTTGCGGTCTGCATCGAAATCTATCTTCACACCATCTATGGTGGTAACCCTTTCATCAGAGAACCGGTCCTTCATCTGCTCCAGAATCTTATCTATGAGAGTCTGGTCCGAGAGTTCTATCCTGTTCTTGGATATTTCATACCGGGGATAACCGGACTTCAGTTCCGAAACCCTGCATCCGCGATGCGCCAGATTACTGAGGAACAGGGCCACCCCTATCAAGGCATCCCGGCCATAATGAAGGTCCGGGACTATCACGCCGCCGTTACCTTCACCGCCTATCACGGCTCCCGTACGTTTCATCTCCGCAGTGACATTGACTTCTCCCACCGCTGAAGCGGAATATGTGCAGCCGTACGATTCGGCCACATCCCGCAAAGCCCTTGAAGAAGAAAGATTTGAGACGGCAGACCCTTTCCGGCGGGAAAGGACATAATCCGCCACGGACACCAACGTGTATTCCTCTCCGAAAAACTCCCCGTTCTCGCAGATGAGGGCCAGACGGTCCACGTCGGGATCCACGGAGATGCCGAGATCCGCCCCGTTATCCACGACGGCGGCGGACAAATCGGTCAGATGGGCGGGAAGAGGTTCGGGATTATGGGCGAAATCACCGGTAGGGTCACAATGAACTTTCACGCATTCCACTCCCAAGGCCTCCAGAAGTTTAGGCATAATGATGCCGCCTACGCTGTTTATGGCATCCAACGCCACCTTGAAGCCGCTTCTGTATATGGCCTCCACATCCACCAGAGGATGTTTCAGAACCGCCTCGATATGGGCATCCGAAAAATCCTTACAGGTCACTCGCCCCATATGGTCCACATCCGAAAAATCGAAATCATCAGCCTCCGCCACTTTCAGCAGAGCCTTCCCCTCGGCATCATTCAGAAACTCACCCTTTTCGTTAAGGAGTTTCAGAGCATTCCACTGCTTGGGATTATGAGAAGCCGTGAGAATAATCCCCCCGTCAGCGTGTTCGAAGATGACAGCCATCTCCACAGTGGGTGTAGATGCCAGTCCGGC
Source organism: Bacteroidales bacterium UBA1722 (assembly GCA_002317435.1). Lineage (GTDB taxonomy): Bacteria > Bacteroidota > Bacteroidia > Bacteroidales > UBA932 > Minthomonas. Next base: position 8,326 of record DCIQ01000034.1, read on the forward strand.
ATTCACGACATCTATTCCGCAAGCCGTCAAGGTCCCGCACACCAGGGACTCCACCATCTGTCCGCTCAGGCGGGCATCTCTTCCGACCACCACTTTATAGCGGTCACGACAGCCGCATCCGGCTTTCAACCGGGCTGAATATGCGGCAGTAAACTTCACTATATCCGACGGAGTCAGAGATTCTCCCGGTCTGCCTCCTATAGTACCACGGATTCCTGAAATGGATTTAATGAGCGTCATTTTATATTATTTCAATATCTTTAGTAACTATCCACCCCTGACGACCGTCAGAAAGTTCTATCCGGCTCCATTCCCCGAGTTCGTCCAGAATATTCACGTCGGTACCTTCGTGAATGACGAACAGCGACTGGCCGTTATTGTTCGGAGAACTTTTGGCGGAACTGACAGGAACCATAACCACCGCCTTGTCGGTCCTTTCCGATTCGAATTTCTGCGACAGGGCGAAACCCAGAGATGAACCTGCAAGAACCACGAAAAGGCAGGCAAAGCCGAAAAACCACTTTCTCACAGCTGTACGCGAGCCGAATCTGAAGAAGAACAAGGATATCAGGAATGCAGCGAACATCACCAGACACAGCACAGCCCAAGTATCGGAAGGGAGGGAACTCCTCACTGCTTTCAGCCACGAGAGAAGAACGAATTCCGGTACGGTATCTATCTTGTCCAGAGCATAGGCCCGGGCCATGGCGAGGTTGTTCCGGGCATCTTCAAAAGAAGGATCTGCCTTCAGTGCCCTTTCATAATAGAGGATGGACTTTCCGACGCAGTGTCCGCATTTATAATAGGCGTTCCCTATGTTATAGTATAAGTCCGGAGTCCTGACACCTTCCTGTTCCAAGGCGAGGAATCCTTCCAGGGCGGCAGGATAATCAGCCGCCGAATATGCGGCGACCGCACTGTTCCACAGCGAATCCCGCGACGCTGCCGCCTCAGCGTATGTCACGGCTGAGACAGTCAGAAGAAATATGGTCGACAGAAAAAATCGTTTCATGCTATCATTGTTTTTCTATCCCGGCGATTATGTCGAGTGCTTCGTTATAATGTTCCGTCATCGCCGCCGCCCCGGAAGAAGGGGCATACCTGGCGAAATCACACGCGTCCAGAAGAGTCATCAGTCTGGTTATCACCTCCTGACTGCGGCCGGCCGAGGACAATGTGTTCTCGATGGTCTCCCGGTTCAGGTCTGTCATGTCAAGTCTGAACTTGTCCGAGAGATATCCTTCCATGGCTTTGTGGAGTTCTTCGTAAAATGCGGCGTTCAGATTCTGCTTGAGATATCCGCCGGCCTTCCTGAGTCGGGCACGCGCCACGGAATTGGCCTTGCGGTTTCTGACTCCGGCCACATCCGATTTCATCTTCATATATTTCTTCAGGAGGGAACAAGCCAGGAAGAACAGCACCAGTGACAATACGGGAATCAGATACATCCATACCGAAGATACCAGCAGGACGCCTGAAGAGCCAAGCGACGTCGGGACGGTCCTGATAAACCGGATATCCTCTCCGAGCACCTTCACGCTCTGCTTGTCCGGACCCGAGGATATCACCGTGGCATCGGAGGCGCTTCCCCGTCCCACCTTGAAAGGAATGGGATTCGAGCGAAGAGTTACGTATTTCCCGCTTTTTACGCTATAATAGGTGAATTCCACCGGTTCCACCGTAAAATCCCCGGGACTTCTGGGGATGAAGGGATATTCGAACGTTTTGGTCCCGGATGTTCCGCCGGCGCCTGACGATATGTTGTCGGTCCTTTTGACATCATATACTTCAAAATCGGGCGGCAGAACGACTGAAGGGGCATCCACGAGATTCAAGTTGCCGGAACCGGTTATGGTGAGGACCAGAGATGCCGCCTCATGTGCCTTGACGCTGTCAGGTGTCACCTTCACGTCCATATTGAATTCGCCGACCCCGCCGGTAAATGACCGCGGTGCACCGGCAGGAAGGGGTTTTACCATAACCTTATGGCCGACGGAAGACACTCTCTTCCTGACCGTCTGATACGAATCGAAGAAGTCGTCGAATATGGAATTGCCGCCTGCGGACGAGGTACGGACCTGAACGGCACATACCAACTCGGCCGGCTCGATGGTTATCTCCCCCGACTGCTGAGGAAGAAGCATCCACTTGCGGAGCAGTGCCGCATCGTAAATCACTCCGTCGAGAGTCTCCCTCCGGAATTCGATATTCTGGGGCGTTTCTATCTCCTGGTTCCAGAATCCGTTGAAGGTAGGGAAGCGCACATCCTCGAAACCGCTTATATTCGCCTTCGAATAGAGTTTCAGGGTAGCGATTACAGGCTCACCCTTCACTACGGTGGACTTATTCAAAGTCAGACGGAGCTGGATATCGCCCACCTTGGCGGAAGCCCGGCTACCTCCGCCGCTCCGGGCCTCGCCTTGAGACTGGGCACCTCCACCGGCACCTGCCGGAGACTGTTCATCCTTCACCACTTCGATTCTCACACTTTTCGAAGTGTATGTCTCTTTCTCGATTACGGCGGAAGCGCCGGGGATGTTGAATGTGCCTGTCGACTTGGCCTGCAGCATATAGGTATAGCTAATCTCATACGTGTGGGACATTTTCCCGTTCACGATCTGAGTGCTGCTCATAGTGGCTTCCGAAGGTCCGGCGAGGACATGGAAGTCAGCGAAGTCAGGTCCGGTGAAACCGCTTGCCCGACCCGTGGCCGTATATACCACCCGGAATATCTCAGACTCCGTCACCACATTGGGGGCATCGACCGTCAAGGAATGCTCCTGTGCCGACATCACCACCGCGCAGCACATCCACACGGCGGCCGAGGTAATCATTCTGAATAATCTTGTCATCTCTTCATTCTGATAGGCATTCCTGCCAATATGTTAAATACAAACCGGAAACACGGAAAACATCCGCACTACCAGTTCTTTTCCTTCTGCCTGGACTGAAGTTGCTTCGCCTTCTCCTTCTTGACCTTCTCCTGAGTATCTTCCTCCATATTCTGGATGGCCTGCAGAATCTGCTGGGCTTCCTGTGGAGTTATGGACGCTTCCTGTTCTTGCTGGTCCTGATTCTGATTCTGGTCTTGATTCTGGTCTTGATTCTGGTTCTGATCCTGGTCCTGGTTCTGATCCTGATTCTGATCCTGGTTCTGGTCCTGGTTCTGATTCTGGTCCTGGTTCTGATTCTGGTCCTGGTTCTGATTCTGGTTCTGATTTTGATTCTGGTTCTGATCCTGATTCTGCTGGTCTTCAAGCATCTTCTGTGCATAAGCCAGATTGGCCTTGGTACCCATATCGTCGGGACGCTGACGGAGCGACTCCTTGAAAGCGTCCACCGCCCCCTGCCAATCCCTCTTCCGGATGGCCTGGTCACCCAGATTATGATAATAGTCGGATACCCGTCCGTGCGCCTTGGCCACCTTTTTGGCTGAAGCCTGCCCGGGATCGGGAACGGAAGCCTTCAGTGTGTCGCCGAGCCCCTGATAGTATTTCGCGGCTTCGTCATAATTCTCCATGCGGTAGAGAGTGTTGGCCAGATTGAATCTGGCATTGACTGAAGTGGA
>DCIQ01000075.1:0-467 GCA_002317435.1 Bacteroidales bacterium UBA1722
TTCACCCGGTCCCCCTCACGGTTGGAGATGCCGGCTTTTCTGAGAGCACCGAGTATCCGGTCCGTGTCAGGATCATTCAGATAATGGGTGCAGTTGGCACCGGCGAGTTCCTTACATGGACCGTTATGCCCTGCAGGTACCATTATGAAGGCAAGTATGGTCCTGCCGTCATATCCGGACGACTTCAGTCTGCCGAGAGTATCGATGAATACGTCAATACCCTTATTCTTCATCTCATATCTGCCGCTGATACCTGTGATGAAAGGATTTTCATATTTCTCACCTGTCATCTTTTCAGCGACGGCGATGAGCGCATCTCGTCCCCTTGCAGCCACTTCCGCCAGATTTTCAGGCACTATGCTGCAGTCAAAACCGTTCGGAGTGACCATATCGGGAGTTTTTTCGAGGAATCTCGTACACTCGAGCGCCGTCGTGGAACTGACGGTAGTGAAAACGTCAGCACATGC
>DCIQ01000075.1:477-4481 GCA_002317435.1 Bacteroidales bacterium UBA1722
GCGGCACATTTCTCGAGGGAATGTTTGGCCATGACATTGAACCAGCGGGCCTGATCGTCACCTATTGCCGTAGGCATGGATTCGTACAGACGGACACCGTTGCAAGCCATGCAGCGGCCGACCACGGTGGCGTGGGTGGTGAATACCGTCCCTATGGGGAGTTCCGCCTCGTTCAGGTACAGCACACCGGCACCGGTCATCCACTCGTGGAATTGCGCCACTACCTTCTGGTTCGAGTGGACATTGAACTTGACAAAATCCTCTATCACCTTTCCGGCGGCATAGCCGAAGAGAGCCGATTCGATGAAATCCCACTGCCCGGTAAGCGAATCGAGATGGAATTTCTCCCAAAAATCGGTAAAAATCTCATCTTTGCGGGTAATGAACTGAGAGAAATCCACCAGGATGGCGATAGGCTCACCGGGGACGTTCCATCTTCCGACCCGTATGCGGAGGCCGTTATCGGCAGCATGAGCCCGCCAGGTGCGGAACAATATGGGATCCTCCGTAAACTCCGGATTCTGTTTGGTCTCCATCCAGATGTCGGGTCCTATATGTATATGTCTGTTTTCCAATTCTTTTGACAAGTTCTTGGACTTGGTGGCCAGAACCGTGTGGATGCCGCCCAATTTGTTGCAGACCTCCCAGCTGACTTCGAACAGGAAGTCAGGATTGACGAAGTTGGTATTCATCAGTTTTGTTTCAGTTTATTGTCGACTCTGAGCATGAAATCGCTCAAAACGTTCATATAGTTTATGAATGCCTCGTACGGTGTATCATACGGATTGAAATAGTTGTGCACCGCTCCGTCCGAGAAGAACTTCGTGCACATATAGTAGAAATGGTCGCTCTCCTGAAGTTTCAGGTATGTGCGCGCGAGCCTCTCGTCATCAGCCGCCAGAACTTTGTCGGCGATACTGTAACACTTCGAGAAAGCCTCGTTCTGAAGTTCGTTTCCGAGCCATGCCGTAGTATCACGTTCCTCATCAGCCCAGGAGATGGGGAAGGGAACGTTCAGAGGTGCCACCGGCTGATGCTTCTTAGCAGCTTCAGAGGGGGTGACGAATTCGAAATCGGAACCCGCCGACACTGCTGCGGGAAGACTGGACACGAAATCGAATATTCCCGTGCATGCATCCTGATGCTCGCCGAAGGTTTCATAATCCATGAAGAGATTTATAATCTCCCCCTCCGAGATGGAATTGTTCAGCCAGGAAGTGTATTTGCAGGCATCCAGAGGCCAGTTGTTCCACGACCTGTTGGAGAATCTGAACGCTATGTCATCGCTGAGGGTGAAATTCCGCAGAAGGAGTTTCAACTTGGAATTCGCGGCATTGGCATAGACGAAGTTGGGAGACTTCCATCCGAGAATGTGTTTGGCTCCTTCGGTCAGCATCACCTGATATCCCATCGAGGCCACCATCTCACCTATGCGGTCAGAATAGATGAGTTCGGTATTCCTGAATGCCTTCGGTCTTTTCTTGAAGTATTTGTAGATGGTGTCGGAATGAAGTTTCACCTGCTTCTTGAAAGCGGCTTCGGACACGAGAGCTGCCAGAGAGTGGGTATATGTCTCGGCGAGGAATTCCACACATCCCGTGGCGGCCAGCTTCTGGAAACTTTCCAGAACCTCCGGAGCGAACTTCCCGAACTGTTCGAGAGCGGAGCCGGAGATGGAGAAAGCCACCTTGAACCGTTTTCCGTTTTCATTTATAAGTCTCAGCAGAAGGTCATTCATCGGCAGATAACACTTCTGGGCCACACGCCGCAGAATGGTCCTGTTGGCGAAGTCATCGAAATAATGATCTTCCAGACCGATGTCGAAAAATCTGTACTGTCTCAGTCTGTCAGGCTGATGCACCTGAAAATATAAACATATCGAAGGTTTCATATATATTAATGTTTTTATCAAGAGTTGAGAGCCGCGTTGTACACGGCATTTATTTTCTTGGCGGCATCGTCCCACTTGAGAGAATCCACCTCTTCCTTCCCTTCCCTGGCCGCCATCTTGGCGATGGCAGGATAGCAGAGGAGTCCGTATATGGAATCCGCCAGCGCATCGATGTCCCAGAAATCCACTTTAAGGGAATATTTGAGCACTTCAGCCACACCCGACTGTTTGGAGATGATGGAGGGCACACCGCTCTGCATCGCTTCGAGGGGGGATATGCCGAACGGCTCCGATACCGAAGGCATCACATAGACATCCGAATAGGCGAACATCTTCCGTACATCGTCACCCCGCAGGAAGCCGGTGAAATGGAACTTGTCGGCGATACCGAGCTGGGCGGCACGCCTTACGGAACGATTCATCAGGTCTCCGCTGCCTGCCATCACGAAACGCACGTTTCGGTAACGCTTGAGCACCTTCGCGGCAGCCTCTATGAAATATTCGGGTCCCTTCTGGAATGTGATGCGGCCCAGAAAGGTGACCACCTTCTCGGGGACGCCCCTGGTGACGGTCATCAGGTCCCTGCCGGTGAAATCGACCGCATTATGCACCGTCACCACCTTCGCGGGGTCTATATGGTATTTGTTCACCACTATGTTCCTGGTAAGATTCGAGACGGTAATCACCCTGTCGGCATTCACCATACCGCTTCTCTCGATATCATACACTATGGTATTCACATTCTCCCCCGTGCGGTCATATTCAGTGGCGTGCACATGGATGACAAGAGGCTTTCCTGTCAGCCGCTTCGCGGCAATACCGGCGAGATAAGTAAGCCAGTCGTGTGCATGGATCACATCGAACTCATCCCGGTGCTGCAGAGCGATGGTCCCGCAGACGGCCGCATAGCGGACCACCTCGTCCATAAGATTGGCACCGTATTTACCCGAGAACTTGTATTTCTTTCCGAACTTGGTGGAGAAATGCTCGGCATGCTCCTTCTGCTCCTTCTGCACCAGTTCGGAGAACTGCTCCGGAGAGAGGTAGGGAACCATGTTCGACCCCACCCGCAGGAAAGAAACCTTCCTCAGGAAATCAACCGAATCCACCGTTTCTTCGGTGGTCTCGACGTCCGAAGCATTGATGATTCTGGTAAAAGACTGATCCTCATCACCGGAGGCGGACGGCATTACGAACATGACATCCGTACCCGCATTCGCCAACCCTCTCACCATACCGTAACAGGCGGTACCCAGACCACCTGAGATATGCGGGGGAAACTCCCAACCAAACATCAGAACTTTCATATATCGTATCTGTTAATTATTCGTGGTCATATTTAGGTATCAGGTACATCGCGCGGAGCAGACCGGCGGTAGCGGTAGCCGAAGCGATGGCTCCGTGGGGATGATGAGGGGGATCTCCGTCATATACTTCGGATATGGCTCCGACACCGTGCTTGGTAAGATCCTGTTCGAAGGCATTCACCATCTCGACGGCATGCCTTACCGAGGCGGCTCCGTACAGTTTCAGCCTGGCCTCTATATAGAACGGAAGCAGCCACACCCTGGTCGAACCCTGATGGAAGGCATGGTCCCTCTGCCACTGGTCCCCGTCATACACACCTCTGTACAGCGGATTCTTAGGCGCCAGCGTACGGATACCCCGCGCAGTGAGAAGTTCCTTCTTGCATGCGTGCATTATCTGGGCCCTGACCTCCTCCGAAACAGGAGAATACTGAAGGGCACAGGTGAAGATCTGATTCGGACGGGTGAATATGTTCTGTCCGTTTTCGTCCACATAGTCAGCCAGATGACGTCTGGACTCCACCCAGAAGAGATCATAGAAATTTTCATCTATCCGGTGGCGGATATCCTTCAGCTGATGAAGCAGATGCCTGTCGCGGTCATATTTCTCCGTCATTTCCTGGGCGAATGCCACTGCATTATACCAAAGGGAGTTCACCTCCACCTGGAAGCCACCCCGTTCAGTAACGGGATTCCCTTCGCTGTCGTATGCATTCATCCAAGTCATCGCCACACCGTTCATCTTCGCCCACAGCATGCCGTTTTCACTCATATGCACTCCCATCCTCTCCCCGCCGATGAAACTC
>DCIQ01000071.1:0-864 GCA_002317435.1 Bacteroidales bacterium UBA1722
TGATGCTCTCCTCGTCCAGATTCAGGCTCTTGACCAGATTCACGATGTCCACGATAGGCATTCCGTTCCTGATAACCCCGGAAATGAGCTTCGCGTAATTCCAGAACTCCTGAGAGAACATATGGGAGATACCTCCGAGCACGCTTTCGAAACCGTAGCCGTCCACATAGTGGAAGTCGTAGCGCTTATTGCCTTCGGCATCCTTCACCTTCACTATCTTACCCTTGGTGATGGCCTTCGGGAGATTTCGGGTATCGTCCATAAGACCGGTGAAGATCTCATAGGGTTTCCCGTTCCACATACCCACGAAGGCTATCCACTCCTCCTTTCCGTTCTTGAAGCGGATGACATCCGCATCGAGGGAGGTGGGACGTTTCTTCGGCTTGGCCTCGGCCTTGGATTCGTTCGCCTTCACAAGCACTCCGGTACGCGAACCGTCACGATATACGGTAATACCCTTGCATCCGGACTCCCAGGCTGTCTTGTACACTTCCGCCACCATCTCTTCACTGATGTCCTTCGGAAGATTCACAGTGACACTGATGGAGTGGTCAACCCATTTCTGCATCCTGCCCTGCATCTTCACCTTGGCCACCCAGTCGATATCATTCGAAGTGGCTTTGTTATATGGTGACTCCGCCACCAGACGGGCCACCTGCTCTTCGTTCATCTTCTTCACCTGTTCCACGTCATACCCTTTCACCTCACACCATGTGAGGAAATTATGATGGAACACATAATATTCCTCGAAGCAGTCACCGTTTTCGTCCCTGAACGATATGGTCGCGTTTATGTCGTTCGGATTCACCTTCCTTCTTCTCTTGTAGAAGGGGAGGAACACAGGCTCGATACCGGAAGTGGTCT
>DCIQ01000071.1:919-3080 GCA_002317435.1 Bacteroidales bacterium UBA1722
TAACGGATCATCTGCTCATACAGTTCCTCATCTTCCTTCCTGATACGGTTTATCATGGGATTGTTCTCCTCCTTCTTCGCATTGTAGATAGGGAACGCCCCTCTCTCCTTCGCCATGGTCACTGAAGAACGATAAGCTTCCACCGCCAGCATCCTCTGCGTGTCGGCCGCGAATTCTATCGATTCGTCAGAGCCGTATGTAATGCCCAGCGCAGCCAGCATATCTCCTTCTCCGGTGATGCCGAGACCCGTACGGCGGGCCCCAAGTGACTTCTGCTTGATCTTCTCCCAAAGCTCTACCTCCACCCTCTTGACATCTTCGTCCTCAGGGTCTGCTTTCACCTTCTCGAGGATAGCTTCGATCTTCTCCATTTCGAGGTCGATGAGGTCGTCCATCAGACGCATCCCCTTGCGGACGTGGTCCTTGAAAAGTTCGGTGTCGAACTTAGCATGGTCGGTGAAGGGGTCGTTCACGTAACTGTACAGATTTATGGCGATCAGACGGCAGCTGTCATAGGGGCAGAGAGGAATCTCGCCGCAGGGATTCGTGCTGACCGTGCGGTATCCCAGATCCGCATAACAGTCGGCCACCGATTCGCGGAGAATGGTATCCCAGAAGAGGACTCCCGGTTCCGCCGATTTCCAGGCATTGTGGATTATTTTCTTCCACAGTGCGGAAGCGTTTATCTCCTTGGTGACCTTCGGAGATTCCGAATCGATGGGGTATTTCTGGACATACGGTCTTCCTCCCAGCGCGGAACGCATGAATTCGTCATCCACCTTCACGGAAACATTGGCACCGGTCACCTTGCCGAGTTCCATCTTGGCATCGATGAAAGATTCGGCATCGGGATGCTTGATGGAAATGGACAGCATCAGAGCTCCGCGGCGTCCGTCCTGGGCCACTTCACGGGTGGAGTTGGAGTATCTCTCCATGAAAGGTACCACACCGGTCGAGGTGAGCGCACTGTTCAGCACCGGGCTGCCGGTAGGTCTGATATGGGAGAGGTCGTGTCCCACGCCGCCCCTGCGCTTCATAAGCTGCACCTGCTCCTCGTCTATCTTCATAATGCCGCCGTACGAGTCGGCCGGATGACGATGACCTATCACGAAACAGTTCGACAGGGATGCTATCTGATGGGTGTTCCCGATACCCGACATGGGTCCTCCCTGAGGGATTATATATTTGAAATCTCTCAGGAGTTCGAATATCTCATCGGAGGTCATCGGATTGGGATACTTGGCTTCCATTCTGGCGAACTCGTCAGCCAGGCGGCGGTGCATCTGGTCCGGAGACTTCTCGTAAAGATTACCGAAAGAGTCCTTCATCGCGTATTTGTTTATCCATACGGATGCAGCCAGTTCATCTCCCCTAAAGTATTCCCGGCTCTCTGCCAAGGCTTCGTCGTAGGTGTATGTCATAAGGTTTCAGATATATTTATATTATTAATATTCAGTGTGTTGTCTTGCTGATACGGGCGAAAGAAACACGCTTCCACCTCCTGGGGAAGAAGCGTTTCCGGTTACGAAATTAGATTAAAAAAGATACTCCGCTCTGAGCACCCTGTCAAAGATATGAACTACTTATCAACAACAGTTCTTGCTGCAATTCCGGCAGTCCGAAAATTCCCCTTTCAAGCGCTGTCCGGTGAGAAAAGCCATCCTACCGCGCAGTTCTTCGGTAGTGATTTTGTCGAGGACCTCGCAGGCGAAGGCCATCTGCTGGAGCAGCCTGGCTTCTTTCAGGGAGATGCCGCGCGAACGGAGATAGAAAAGTTCGTTTTCGTCCAGACGTCCGTTCGTGGCACCGTGGGAACATTTCACGTCATCGGCATAAATCTCCAGTTGCGGCTCCGACCAGGCCCGCGCTTCATTCGAGAGGAGCAGATGATGATTCGCCTGATATGCCTCCGTCTTCTGTGCACCCGCCACCACATCTATAAGTCCGGCGAACCGTGCGGACGCCCTGTCGTCCAGAATCCCCTTGAACAGCTGCCGGCTGGTGCATTCCGGCACCAGATGAGTCAGCCGTATGCGGTTGTCCACCTTCTGCTCTCCGTCCACGAGATAGAGACCGTTCAGGTCACATACGGAGTGCTCCCCTTCCATAAAGACCGAAATGTCATTCGAAATGGCACCTCCGTGGAGGGTTATGAAATTCA
>DCIQ01000071.1:3163-3877 GCA_002317435.1 Bacteroidales bacterium UBA1722
TATGTTCGTTCTGCATCAGGGTGAAGTCGGCACAGGAACCTTCTCCGAGGCGGATGGTGACCTTCTCGTGAGTGTCGAACCGGCTGTGGGAGAAAGTGTGTGAGCAGAGCAATATCTTCCCCGAAGAATTCTTGCCGAAACGGAAGTCACTCCCGAAAGAGATTTCCCGAGGGGCATCATCAGTGCGGACGGAAATGACCTGCAGCAGTTCGGGCAGGACGTCCCCATCTTTCAGTGAGATGGATATCGGTCTTCCTGTCCCCTGCACACCTCCGTCCACCACGAACAGCTGCCTCGTCCCTTTCATGGGAACCCTGCATCTGAACTCGCGCTGCACGGCAGTTTCGGGTGCGTATATGAAATTCTGCTCCATGGTTATCCGTTGATCAGCCAGTCATAACCCCTTTTCTCCACTTCGAGGGCCAATTCCTTCCCTGCGGTATGGATAATCCGCCCCTTGTACAGAATATGGACCACGTCGGGAACTATATAATCCAGCAGACGCTGGTAGTGGGTTATGACGATGGTGGCGTTGTCAGGTCTCTTGAGCCGGTTCACTCCTGTGGCCACTATCCGCAGGGCATCCACGTCCAGACCGCTGTCGGTTTCATCGAGGATGGCCAGACGCGGCTCCAGCATCGCCATCTGGAATATCTCGTTCCTCTTCTTCTCCCCTCCAGAGAACCCCACATTGACACCTCTGGATGAAAATGC
>DCIQ01000032.1 GCA_002317435.1 Bacteroidales bacterium UBA1722
TTCTGAACGTCGATGGCTCCTTCCCTGACTTCCAGAAAAGGCCGGCCGTTCTGCAGGACGACAGTTCCGTATCCGGTGGCGGTGGAGAGGAATGACCGGAAGTCACCTACCTTCGAGTCTATGTAAAGTGTCTTGGTCACGGCGTCGTATCTGGCTCCTGTCAGTGCCTGGAGCATCGAGTAGCTGGACATCGCACGGGCGTACCAGGATCCGCATTCGTACTCGTTGAAAGGATTGCGTATTCTGCCGTCATATCTGTCGAGGCAAGTCCGGACTATGTCAAGACCTTTTTCCACTTCTCCTTCGAACATCAGATGAGCGGCCACCTGGAATTCGATGCCGGTCCATACTTCATCGCTGTAAACAAAAGGCAGACTGGGCTTTCCTCCATTCGGCCAGGTGCAGAGCAGGAGCCCTCCCTCGTGTCCGAGCGCATAACTGGGCCGCTGCGGATTCGCGTGATCCGACAGGTCCTTCTTGAGATTGTATTTGTAAATGGAATTCAGATGGCTGATTACCTTGTCTTTATCGACCGGGTCATCGAGCCCGGCAGAGAGAGCCATCCACCCCCCGATGATGCCGTCGGACAGACAACCGGTGCCATATTGGTATTTCGGACCCTCCTTCTCCATAATCACGAGGGCTTCCGGTGCATAGGTGCTCATATATGACTGGACGGATGTGGGATCTTTGGCATCCAGATCTTTACATCTCACTTCTTGATAGAAATATTCACCGTTCCAGAGTCGGGTACCCATATATTCCCTGCTCCGCTCCAGAAGAGTCTGATAGCGGGACACATCCTCACCCAATTCTCCCCCTATGGCCACAAAGCTTTCCAGTGCGGCTGCATAGAAACTGGTACACATCCCGTCTCCTCCCCAGAATTCTATGTCGTAGGTATTATGGTGCGGCTCTTCCAGGGCTCCAGTCTCCCGTGGATCCCACGTTCTGATGCAGTAGTCGAGTGATGCCTTCACCTGGGGGTACAGACTGCGCATCCAGTCGGTGTCTCCGCTGATTCTCCAGTCCCTGTACACTTTGATGATGCCGCCGAGCTGACCGTCGGACGCCGCGTGGAAAGAGTGATGGACCGGACGGATCGGGAGATTCGAGCGGAACATCTGATGACCTTCGGCATTCTGGCTTACCAGAAATTCAGTTTCCCTGAGGCTTCTTTCCATCCTCGGAAACAGATGGGGCAAAGCCTGTGCATAGTTCCATACGTGAGTGCAGGAGCCGTGGCAGCTTCCCCACGAGTCTCCGCTACCTTCATAGGACCAGAAACGGCCGTCGTGCTGACGCATCGTAGTGGGGGATTTGAGAATCGTCAGATTATCGGCTATGGCTCTCACCACTTCTTCCGGGAGTGTCGAATCATAGAAGGTCTCGGAGAACAGCTGAGTCTTTTCCTTCAGAGAATCATAGTTTTCCGTCCAGTAGGACACCACATCCGCGATGGATTTGAAACGCGTGGAGTACCAGGGTCTGTATGTCTTCGGGTAGCCGTTGTACGTATCCGGATCATACGTGGGATTATAATCCGACTCGGTCAGAGCATCCTCTCCCGCCGTATAGCTGCTTTCCGGGCAGTACCAGGCCATCAGCAGTCTTATGGTTCTGCTTTCGCCTGCGGCAATAGTGAAGGGCACGTAGAGTGATGCACCGGGTGCTCCGCTCTCAACGGCGGGCACCGGAGCGGTGTCGCCTGCAGCAGCCTTGTTCCAGGCCATGGTGAACGGATCCCACCACCCGCCTCTGAACCAGCAGTGGTCTACGGAGGTGTTCTTTTCGAAGGGAGTGAGAACGGCGAAGTACCCTTCGTCTTCGGGATACCTCTCAGACCAGGGCTGAGTGAGGACGAATCCGCAGTCAATACCGGTGATTCCGGCTTGGGATTGATCATTGCATTCCATGACGTTCTTGGAATTGAAGGAGAAGACCGCTTCGACCGTCGCGGAAGAAGTGTTGGTGAAGGTGTATTCCAGACCTCCGACGGGAAGTCCGGAACGGTCCTCATCATTGGGGATGAACGGACTCCAGCCGGTGATGGTGGCTTTCAGGGGGAGATCATTGTCTTCCAGAGATATTGCCCCGAAGGGGAAACGGGCAGTGAACTCACCCTTTTCGAACCTGGGCAGACCATAGGTGGTCCCGGTGCTGCCGGTACCGCAGTTGTGCCTTCCCCATTTCTTGAAATCGGGGACGGGGGCTTCCACCACCTTGGTCCCGTTCTCGATGCCGTTCACGTGGATGGCCGCAAACATACACGGTTCCTTGAAAAGGTCCGGGTAGTGATGTACGGATACGTGGGATATGGCACCTGTCCCTTCGAGGCAGAACATCCCGCTGCCAAGACCGCCGACTGGATAGGCTATATGGTCAATGTCAGTTCCGGTGAAACGTGAATCGTAGCTCTTGTGTTCAGAAGAAGTGCATCCAGCCGCGAGAAGCGTCAGGATGGAGATGAAGATGAGATTTCTTTTCATGGAGGTATTGATATCGTGGCAGTGTGAAGAAGTTTGTCCCGGGTTACGCATAAAGAAGTTCTATTTAGTGACTATCTCAACTTTCCACCCAAGTCGTAGAGAATCGGAAATGTTTTGAAGATGCTCTTGTTTTCTCTTCGTAGCAGAGTGTGTGATAACGAAAACCCCACGTTCAATCTCTACTTGTGATTTACCATAAACGGAATCCTTTGTATAGTCCACCAAAGGTACATTGT
>DCIQ01000113.1:0-1924 GCA_002317435.1 Bacteroidales bacterium UBA1722
CTTCGCCGCTTTGATATACAAAGCGAAAGCGCCATCACCCATCAGATAGGTAACGACGCTCCTCTTACAACTAAATGATTGATCGAAAGAACTATTAGAATTAACTCGACACAAAGGTACGGCGACTTCCATGCGTGACACTGTAATATCGCCACACTTTAATGTAAAATAATGTCAATCATTCAAAGCGACCTGAATTACGTTATCAATCTCAGAAAAAATGGGATAAAAAGCGGCATCATCCAGTACCGAGTATCTTCCCACCAGAGCACGGACCTGGACCATGATTATATGTCCGGATACCTTCCATTGATCCTCCGGAATCCGAACACCGTTTGAACGGACGAACTGTTTGAATCCCTCTTCAAGATTCATGCTGTCCAGAAGCTTCCCCAGTTTCTCCATATCGTCAGCTTCCCTCAGTTTCTTGCGGTATGTGTCGGAAATATTTATGGCATACTTGACCTGGAGCGACTGCCGGTTGATTCTGGCAAGCATATCCGTCACACCCGTGGTATCGAGAGGAACGAAAATGTCGGGAATGATGCCGCCTCCGCCATAAACCACCTTCCCCTTCGGGGTTACGAATCTCAGGGAGTCGTTATGCGGGATGCTGTCCACATCCGTCATCTCACCGTGACGGTAACGTTCATATATGTCATAATGATACTCGTCATCCTGCCCTCTCCGGTAAGGCTTCTGGATACACCTTCCCGTAGGGGTATAGTATCTGGCCACCGTAAGTCTGATTCCGGAACGGTCCGAGAAATTCACCGGTTCCTGAACAAGTCCCTTTCCGAATGAGCGCCGACCTGTCACCGTCCCCCTGTCGTTATCCTGGATGGCACCCGCGAAAATCTCGCTGGAGGAAGCGGAATTCTCGTCTATCAGGACATACAGGTCCACACCGCGGCAGCTGCCCGAACCGTCAGCCTTGAACTCCTGCCTGGGACGGTGAGCTCCCTCCATATATACTATCATCTCACCCTTGGCCAAAAACTCATTGGCCAGCAGAAGCGCCTGATCAAGATATCCTCCCGTATTGTCCCTCAAATCGAACAGAAGTTTCTTCATTCCCTTGTCCAGCATGCCCGGAAGGACTTCCATGAATTCAGAATAGCTTGTCCTGGTGAATTTCGACAGCTTCACGTAACCTGTCGTATCGTTCATCATATAGGCGACATCCACGCTCTTGACAGGTATCATCCCCCTGGTTATGGAGAAATGGACCTGTTCGCCGTCACGCAGCACAGTGAGGTCCACTTGAGTTCCGGAAGGTCCGCGCATAAGCCTGACCATACTGTCCTGAGGCAGTTTCTGTCCCGCGATATCCCTTCCTCCGACTGAAATGATCCGGTCGCCGGTGATAAGTCCCGCCCTCTCGGAAGGTCCGGAAGCCACAACTCCTATGACCACCGCCGTATCCCGAGGCACATTGAAGGTAATGCCGATACCGCCGAACTGTCCCTCCAGCACATCGTCCGCATCCTGAAGTTCCTGAGGAGGTAGATAGACGGAATGCGGATCGAGTTCCTTCATGATCAGAGGAAGGACATCTTCCGTAATCCGGGCGCAATCGACACTGTCCACATAATTGTTTTCAATCTGTTTCAGGACCAGATCGAGCTTCGACCAGTTTCCCGAGGAGGAAAGAAATGCGGTGCGGTATTTTCTGGCATCAGACACTCTGGCGATAATGCTTCCTGTCAATACGAGGACTATCGCCAGAAGGATATTCCTTATGATTTTCAACCTGCTGTTCATAAACCCTGTTCCAATTTGGATACTTCTATGCCGGCACGTTCCAGCAACTCGACTCCGTCCCTGACACGGTATTCATCCTGATAAACGACACGCCGGATACCCGCCTGAATAATCAGTTTCGCACATTCCAGACACGGTGCCGCAGTAACATATAAAGTGG